>JBHADD010000186.1:0-5830 GCA_041854925.1 Ligilactobacillus sp.
AACTGTACCAATTTGAAAAAACACAGGAGAAACCGACGGGAACAAAAAAACTCCACTCCATTTCTGAAGTGAAGTTTTCGAGGTCATCAACACCATTTGACAAAGACCCTAAATATCGGACACAAAAACTTGTTTTAAAGCCGAAAAAGACTTTCCCACAAATGAGAAAGTCTTTTTCGCATCAAAATACAGCGTCTGTATTCTGTCTAGATTTTCAAGAAACGGCTCATCGAAAGACCAGAACCGAGCGCTCCGATAATAATTCCGATTGCAGCCAAAAGAACGTCGATTTCCCAAAGGAACGTTCCAGGAGTCAATAGAGAATAGCTTGTTCCGGACAATGATGCCGTAATTACGCCATACATCCAAACATACAGGCCATCAACGATCAAAATCGGCAGAATCGCCCCTAAAAGCCCGGTCCATGCTCCTTCCAAAATGAACGGCCAACGGATATAACCGTTGGTGGCACCAACCAATCGCATGATTGCAATCTCATTTTTACGAGATAAAATTGTAATTCTGATCGTATTCGAAATCAGGAAGACCGCCACAAACAACAGCAAAAGACTGATCGTAATGCCCCAACGCTGAATGCTTGCAACAACGCTGAAAAGCTTTTTGGCTGATGCTCCGCCATACTTCGCATCGGATACGTGTCTCAGTTTCTTGGCTTTTTGTGCAACAGTGATCGTTTTTTTCGGCGTCGTTGCGCTTACGACATAGACGTCAGAAAGAGGATTGTCGTCGCCTTTGAACAAATTGAACTCTTTGCCGTAAACACCGACGACATTGTCCAATTCCTTTTTCTTGCTGGAAAATTCAATCTTTTTAACTCCGTCTATTTTTTCAAGCTTCTTCTTCAAAGCAGCTTCCTGTTTCTTATTCGTGCCGCGATCGATAATAACTCGAACCTGGACGTCATTTTCAATATCAGTCGCAACCTTGTTGACGTTTAACAAAATCGACAACAATACGCCGACCAAGAGGAGCGTAACCGTTACGGCACTGACGGCAGCAACCGACATCCATCCGTTGCGCTTGAGACTTTTAAAGCTCTCACGCAGATGTCGCTTAATCGTTACTGATTTCATCTTCGTATTCTCCTCCTTCTTGATCGCGAATAATGCGTCCATCGGCAATCTCAATGACACGATGCTTATATTCGTTGACGATATAACTGTTGTGAGTTGCCATAACGACGGTCGTGCCGTCATTATTAATTCGTTCAATGATTTCCATGATTCCTTCTGCCGTTTCCGGATCAAGGTTTCCGGTCGGTTCATCCGCAATCAAAATGCTCGGCTTGTTTGCAATCGCGCGCGCAATCGCAATACGTTGCTGTTCACCGCCTGACAATTCATTCGGAAAACTGTCTGCCTTATGAGAAAGACCGACAAGATCAAGTACGCGAACGACTCGTTTTTGTACTTCTTCCGGTTCTTTTTCAATAACTTGGAGCGCATAGGCAATGTTTTCAAAGACTGTCAGACGCGGCAACAGTTTGAAGTCTTGAAAAACAATTCCAAGTTCACGTCGCAAGTAAGGAACTTCGCTATTTTTCATTTTTTCAAGTTCATATTCGTTGACTTTAATCTCGCCTGAAGTCGGAACTTCTTGATGATACATCATCTTGATGAAAGTTGATTTACCGGCACCGCTTGGCCCAACGACATAAACGAATTCGCCTTGTTCAATCTTAAGCGAGATGTGATCAGTTGCTAAAACACCATTCGGATATTCTTTGACAACGTTCTTATATTCAATCAAAGGAACTTCTCCCTTCCTAATTCATTAACAACACTTTACATTATATCATTTATAAGGTAACGTTTTTTTCACAGTTGTTACATTTAGGTATCATTTGCTTATCTTGATTAACGCGGATTTTCCTTTTTCAGATTCCATTGCAGATATGCGTTGATGAACCCGTCAAGATCACCGTCCATTACGCTTGAGATATTACCCGTTTCGTAATTTGTTCGATGATCCTTGACCATTGAATACGGATGGAACACGTATGATCTGATTTGTGAACCCCATCCGATGTCCAATTGTTCGCCCTGAATGGCGGCACGTTTTTTCTCCTGTTCTTCCAATTCCATTTGATAAAGTTTTGAACGCAGCATCTTTTCAGCAGTCGCACGGTTTTGGAATTGCGAGCGTTGCGCCTGACTCGAAACGACGATTCCGGTCGGAATGTGAATCAAACGAACAGCTGATGAAGTTTTGTTAATATGCTGACCGCCGGCGCCTGAAGAACGAAAAACTTCCATCTTGATGTCTTCAGGACGCAAATCAACCTCAACGTCATCATCCAGTTCCGGCATTACGTTTACTGAACAAAATGACGTGTGACGTCTGCCAGCCGAATCAAAAGGAGAGATGCGAACCAAGCGGTGCACGCCCTTTTCGCTTCTTAAATATCCATAAGCATTGTGCCCGGAAATGGTCAGCGTAACCGACTTGATTCCGGCCTCGTCTCCAGCTTGATAATCATCCGTTTCAACACTGAACCCGTGCTGTTCCGCCCAACGAGTATACATTCTGAGCAGCATCGATCCCCAATCCTGAGATTCGGTCCCGCCTGCTCCAGGATGAAGTTCCAAAATCGCATTGTCTTTGTCGTACTTGCCGTTCAAAAGCAGCGACAGCTGATAATCTTGCATCTTCTTTTGGGCAAGCTCAAACTTTTCTGACAATTCTGAAGCAAGTTCATCATCATCATCTTCTTGAACCATTTCAAGTAAAACTTCCAAATCTTCAATTGCCTCTTCAAGCTGATTGAAATTGTCATATTTGTTTTTTAATTCATTGTTTTCATTGATAACTTTTTGAGCTTCTTCTTGATTGTTCCAAAAATCAGGATCTGACATCTTAGATTCGTTGTCGGCTATTGCCTCTTGCAACCCATCTAAGTCAAAGAGACCCCCTAAAGTCCGAAATTTTGGCACTCATAGCCTCGATTTCTTTCTTATAATCACTGTATTCCATTATTGACCTCCTAATGGTTATCCATAAAAAAGGCAGCCGACCCGAGGCAAATCCAGTGCATAATCAGCACTTTATGCCGTCCGTTAGTTAACCGCCTTTTTGATTCTTACTTGTTAACGTCTGATGTTTTGACGAATTTCAGCTTTCAAGAACAAACGAGTCACTTCATATTCGATATCGCCGATCATTTGTTCAAACATCTTGAACCCGTCAGATTGGTATTCGACCAAAGGATTAAGCTGCCCATAGCCGCGAAGTCCGATCGATTGGCGCAACTGATCCATTTCGTCAATATGATCGGTCCAATGCGAGTCAACGACACGCAAAATAACGACCTTCTCAAACTCAAGCATTTGACTTGCATCATAAAGCTGCTTTTCCTTCGTCTTGTAATTTGCTTCGGCACGATCCATCAAATACGAAACCATTTCATCAACGGTCTTTCCTTCAAGATCGCTTACGGCGATGCTACCTTCAGGAACCATCGCCGAAATGGCAAAATCAACGATTCCTTGAAGATTCCATTCGCTTTGTTCGCCAACCGCATGCATCTGAACCACGTGTTCAACCGTACGCTTAATCATTGGCATGATGACTGGCTTTAATGATTTCTCTTCCATAATGACTTGCTGACGTTGCTTATAGATGACCTCACGTTGAGCTCTCATGACATCGTCATATTGAAGAACCTGCTTGCGCGTATCGTAGTTATTGCCTTCAACGCGCTTTTGAGCAGACTCGACTTGTTTCGTAATCATCTTGGATTGAATTACAGCATCTTCATCATCTAAATTCATCGTTTCCAAGAAACGCTTAACTCTGTCCGTACCAAAACGAAGCATCAAATCGTCTTCAAGCGAAAGATAGAATTGAGATACACCAGGATCTCCTTGGCGTCCTGAACGACCACGCAACTGGTTATCGATACGACGTGACTCATGGCGTTCGGTCCCGATAACGGCCAAGCCACCAAGCTCACGGACTCCCGGTCCAAGCTTGATATCGGTACCGCGCCCGGCCATGTTCGTTGCAATCGTAACGGCACCTCGCTGTCCGGCATTCATGATGATTTCAGCTTCCTTGGCATGGTTTTTGGCGTTCAAAACAGCATGCGGAATTCCGGCCTGATCAAGCATCGCTGAAAGAAGTTCGCTTGTTTCGACCGCAACGGTTCCGACAAGAATCGGCTGTCCTTTGGCATGACGTTCTTTAATATCTTCAACCACGGCCTTGAATTTGCTCTTAAGGTTAGGATACAAAATATCCGGACGATCGTCACGAATTACAGGCTTATTCGTTGGAATCGAAATAACTTCCATGTTGTAAATTTCACGGAATTCTTCATCTTCCGTCTTAGCCGTCCCGGTCATGCCGGAAAGCTTCTTATACATTCTGAAGAAGTTTTGGTAGGTAATATTGGCCATTGTCTTTGTTTCTTCTTCGATTTCAACGTGTTCCTTGGCTTCGATGGCCTGATGCAGACCGTCAGAATAACGGCGACCATCCATAATACGACCCGTAAATTGATCAACGATTAAAACCTCGCCGTCCTGAACAACATAGTCTTTGTCGCGAATCATGATGTAGTTTGCTCTCAATGCATTGTCCAAGTGGTGGTTCAACGCCGCATTGTCAGGATCGAACAGATTTTGCGTGCCAAAATATTGTTCGCCTTTGCGAATTCCTTGTTCAGTCAACGAAACCGTCTTTGATTCAAGATCGATCTTAAAATCCTTATCCTTCTCCAACGTTTTGGCAAAACGATCGGTCCTCGTATAAAGAAGCGTCGTTCCGGTTGACTGACCAGAAATAATCAATGGGGTACGAGCTTCATCAATCAAGATGGAGTCGACTTCGTCAACGATACAGAAATTGAGCGGACGCTGTACCATATCTTCGCGATAAACGACCATGTTGTCGCGAAGATAGTCAAAACCAAGTTCGCTATTGGTCGAATAAGTGATGTCGCAATTGTATGCTTCGCGTTTTTCTTCAGGAGTTTTGCTCGCAATGTTCAAGCCGACGCTGAGCCCGAGCCAATTGTAAAGTTCTCCCATTTCGGTCGCATCACGCGATGAAAGATATTCGTTGACCGTAACGACATGAACCCCCTCACCTGCAAGAGCGTTCAGATAAACAGGCATCGTAGCCGTCAAAGTTTTACCTTCGCCCGTCTTCATTTCGGCAATATTACCTTCGTGCAGAACGATCCCACCAATAATCTGGACATGATAAGGATAAAGTCCAAGAACGCGCTTAGCCCCTTCGCGTGCTACCGCAAACGCTTCTGGCAAGAGATCGTCAAGCGTTTCGCCCGCTTGGTAACGTTTTTTGAATTCAGGGGTTTTTGACTTAAGTTCATCATCTGACAACTCAGCCATGTCTTGCGCATAGGCCTCTACTTTATCAGCAATTTTAGTCAATCGCTTAAGTTCGCGATTGTCGCTTTCAACCCACTTTTTAAGGATATTAGCCATTTACTTCATAAATCCTTTCTAACTGCTTTTAACTTTTATGATGGTTATTTTTATTATTCAGTATACCGATTTACATTTTATCATTATTTTCAAATAAATTAAAGAGCAAGCTTCAATTATCCCATGGCATCCGAGCGAGCGCTTGATTCATCAAATCCTGAGCACCTTTTATCCTGTAATCTGCATTTTTCAACATCGTCACCATGACAAAAAACCCGGAATCAGTTCTCCGGGTTCTTTAAAATTCAATTTAATTATTCTTCATCGCTTGCTTCAATCAGACCATAACGGCCATCGCGACGACGATAAACAATGTCGATGCCTGAGGTTTCAGCATCTTCATAGATGAAGAAATCATG
>JBHADD010000187.1:0-4406 GCA_041854925.1 Ligilactobacillus sp.
GGCTTATGACGATTTTTTACTATTGGCTGAAAATTGCGCCGAGCCTGACGAACATCGTGTTGAACGGATTGCTGCTTTTGATCGGCTGGAAATTGCTGAATAAGCAGACCGTTTTTTATACGTTATATACGATTACGATGATTTCGGTCTTTTTGAAGCTGATCGGATCAATGCGTTTCCCGCTGCACGATCCGTTGGTGGCAGCGCTGATCGGCGGAGCATTGATGGGAGTCGCAATGGGATTTATCATGAAAGGTGAGGGAACTCTGGCAGGTTCCACGATTCTTGCCAGAATCGTCAACAAGTTCTTCGGCATCAAAACCGGGTCTGCCATGCTTTGCTTTGATCTGATGGTGGCAATCCCGTCGGCGGTTGTCATCGGGTTTGAAAACATGCTGCTGACGATCGTTGAACTGTATTTGTCAGCGGTAATATTGAACAAACTGCTCGCACAATTCGTGGAAAAACGTTCTCTGACGATCATCTCTGAACGTTTCGAAGAGCTGGCTTCGGCATTGTCCGATGCAACAAAGCAGGGCGTGACGATCATCGATGGTCACGGGTACGTCAGCGGGCAAAAAAAGCAGCTGCTTTATTGCGTTTGCGACACGAAGGATCTGGTGAAATTGATGAACCTGATTACTGAGCTCGATCCGAAGGCATTCGTCGTGATGGAAGAAGTCAGAAGTACATATGGCAAAGACTTGTTGAGGATTCTGTAACTTACGAAAAATTTACAATTTGGAATATTCATTACACTGCTCGTTCATGGTAAAATTAATTTGAATAAATAGTAAGGGAGAACCGTGATTGTCACTAATTGAAAAATTGTATGGTCCGTTTTTTGATTTGGAAAATTGGAGGACGGTGATTACGTCTGGCGAGGACTGGATGATTATCATCTCGCTTGTTTTGATTGAATGTTTGCTGTCGGTTGATAATGCGATCGTGCTTGCCGCACAGACGCAAAAGCTTCCGGATAAGGTCCAGCAGGAAAAATCCCTGTTTTACGGATTGTGGGGGGCATACGTCTTTCGCTTCATCATGATCGGACTCGGTGCATATTTGATCAATTTTTGGGAAGTCAAAGTTTTTGGTGCGTTGTATCTGATGTATCTGTCTTTAAATCACTTTTGGAAGATGCGTCATCCGGAATCGGTACACCATCGGGAGAAAAAAGGTCGTTTTCAAATTTTGCCGCTTTTCTGGTCCGTGGTCGTGTCGATCGAATTGATGGATATGGTCTTTTCGATTGATTCGATTTTGGCCTCGCTTGCCATTTCGCCAAATCCAGTCATCGTTTTGATTGGTGGCCTGATCGGCATTTTGTGCATGCGAGGAATTGCGGAAGTCGTCATGAGACTGATGGAAATCTTGCCCGAGCTTGAGGTTACGGCATATATTCTGATCGCATTGATTGCGGTCAAGCTGTTCCTGACGATTCCGATGATCGATATCGAAATTCCGGCTGCACTGTTTGGCGGAATCGTATTGGCTTCATTAGCGGCAACGGTTGTCGTGCATAAGATAAGAAATTAATAGGCAACTTTGGACCGGAAATTATTCCGGTCCTTTTTGAAATCAAGGAGGAATCAAGATGCTGATCGAAAGACTGAATGTTTTGCTGCCGTATCAAGTGAGACGCTTGACAGAAGAAGACGGTGACGAAATTTTTGCTTTGCAAAGAAGACATCCCGAATATCATGCGCTGTTTTTGAATCATAAAGCTAAGAAAGTAGACGTGATAAGCGATCTGACGAGTATTCCGGAAGGTGTTTTGCCGGAAAATAAGTTTTATCTCGGAATTTATGATGACGATAATCTTGTTGCGATTGCTGACGTCGTACTGAATTTTCCAACATCCAAAACCGCATGGCTAGGGCTGATCATGGTTGATTATGACGTCGTCGGTCAAGGAATCGGAGGAAAAATCATCGAAATGCTGAAACAAGCATTGATGCGTGAGCAGTTCGAACAGTTGTGCACGATTGTTCCAACGGAATCTGATGTCGGCTCTTTCTTTGATGCGCACGGCTTTTTAACAGGTGAAGAAATGCCGATGGGGGTTCGAGAAGATGGACGAGAAATTGTCGGGAAACTGAGGACCGTTGATTTGAATGTAATTAAATAAAAGCATTTATAATGCTTTTTACGTTTTGATAAGGATGCTTATGTAATTGTCGTTATTTTTGTTGACTTATTGGTACAAATGATATACGATAAGCTTGTGAAAACGTTTAAATTAAATGGAGGTACCAATATGTATAAGCTTATTGTGTGCGACATGGATGAAACTCTGCTTGCCGACAACAAGACGATTACGCCGAAAACCGTTGAAGCAATCAAGCGTGCCGTTAAAAAAGGCGTCCGTTTTTCACCGAATACCGGGCGCGGCTTCTTGTCCGTGCAAGATGACCTTGATAAACTGGGTTTGAAGAATGTTTCGGGACAATACGTCATCTCGAATAATGGGGCCGTAATCGTTGAAAATAAGAACAACAGAATCGTTAAGACGGAAACGATGAAGTTTGAAACCGTAAATGAGTTGTTCAAGCTCGGGATTGAACATCCTGAGTATTGCGTTCATATCTATACGCCCGACGAGTTATACATTTGGAATTTGAACGATGAAGAATTTGCTTATATTAACGGGCGACTTAACGATTATGAGCAGCCAAAAGACGAAAGCATCGAATTTTTGAAGGAAAAGCAGATTACAAAGATCATCTTCAGCGTGCCGTCTGAAGGTGAACGACTTGCACTGCAAAAATACGTTCAGGAAAACTTTGACGAAAAGCTGAACATTACTTTTTCTTCTGATCGCTATATCGAGTTCAACTCAAAGGAAGCAGACAAGGGGCAGGCAGCTTTGCATCTTGGTGAGCTTTTAGGAATCAAGCCGGAAGAAATCATCGCAATCGGTGACAACGGCAACGATGTTCCGATGATCAAGGCAGCCGGTTTGGGAGTATCAGTGGCCAACGGCCGTGAATTTGTCAAAGAAATCGCAGACTACGTGACGAAAGCAGACAACAACCACGATCCTGTGGCTGAAGTGATCGAAAAGTTTATTGATTAGGGGCTGATGTGTTATACTCATCTTGGATGAGGTGATCAGATGGCCAAAAAAACGAATGAGCACGCATTTGCAGAAGACATCAAACAGGCACCGCTTGTGGTCGTTGACTTCTTTGCGGATTGGTGCGGGCCCTGCAAGATGATGGCGCCGGTTCTTGAACAGCTTGAGCGCGATTTTTCGTTGAAGGAATATCGCGGTCGGGTCAAGTTTTTGAGCGTTGACGTCGAGCATCACAGAAAGCTTGCCGAAGATCGCAACGTGATGAATCTGCCGACTTTGATGATTTTTGAAAACGGCGTGGCCAAGGAAAAGGTCGTCGGGTACCGCAAGTACGGCGATCTGAAGAGGTATCTCAAAGAGAAGCTTGCGGAATGTTAGAAGCCGGGTTGACCCGGCTTTTTTTCGTGGAAGGAAAGGCGGAAATTTCATGCGGTGCATGACCTGCAAGGGAAATGTCGACATGAAACGCTGACAGGAGTATACTTAGTAGTCATGGGGTGATTTTCGTGAAATTGGCTGAAAATATCAGCGTTGCATGCTTTGCATTTTTCGGTGGAGCAATGCGATACGTGCTTGCACAAAATTTTTGCGCAACGGGGACTCTGATTGCTAACTTGTGCGGCTGTTTTTTGCTGTCGTTTATAACTTTTTTTGTCATCAAACATGCCAAGTGGCCGTCCTGGCTGACGACCGGGTTGGGAACCGGCATGATTGGGGCGTTGACCACTTTTTCGACGTTTTCGTTTGAAACGGTGGCATTTTTGCAGCAAGGAGCCGTTTTGATCGGCGTAACGTATTGGCTGGCCAACTTGTGCGGTGGCCTGCTTTTTGCGGCACTAGGCTGCGCATTGGGAGGAAAATTATGATAATTACGGGCATCGGTGCAGCAATCGGGGCACTTGTTCGCTATAACCTGACTGCATTCATCAAAGGAAAACTTGGCACGAATTTTCCGATTGCAACGCTGATCATTAATCTGACCGGAGCCTTTTTGCTTGGAATCGTCAAGGATACTGAGTTTGCGCTTCTTGTCGGGACCGGCATTCTCGGCGGCTATACGACGTTTTCGACTTATAACGTCGAGCTGTTGACGCTGATCAGAAACAAAGCCTGGAGCAAGGCCTGTTCCTACTTTGTTTTGAGCGGCATCTTCGGTCCTAATGCGGCTTTTCTCGGCTGGTATCTGGCCGGTTTGTGTTAGAATGGAAGTATTATAAAAGTGAAAGGTGTTTAAAATGAAGATTGCTGTTTTAACGGACAGTTCTGCGGCACTGACGCCGACCGAAACCGCCGCGTTGCATGTGGCGACTCTGCATTTGCCAATAAC
>JBHADD010000188.1:0-8165 GCA_041854925.1 Ligilactobacillus sp.
AAGCCCTGCACATTTGCTTATCGAAACTTTGTTCAGTTTTCAAAGATCTGTTTCGTAAGTCGCTTATTGCGACCTTTTCATTATATCATCAACAAATTATCTTGTCAATAACTTTTTTTAGAAGCTATTTTTAATATTAATTTAACAAAATAATTTGCCGACCAAATTATTATTGCATCTTTCAAAAGAAATGTCAATCACAACTTGAATTAATTTAAATTGCTCAATCGCAACAACTTTAATATTTACCACATTCAAACATATGCGTCAACATCTTTTTTGAACCTGACTTTTTTAGTATACCACGTTGGGAAAAAATAGCAAGCAATTTTTTCAAAATAATTTATCTGTTTGAATATTCATTTGGAATTTACCTCAATTCCTAAAAAAATTTGCATTCTTGGCACTGCATTTTGCAAACGAAACAAAAAAGAAGCCAAAAACATTCTTCTTTGGCTTCTTTTCAAGTTATTTTCCCTCAGCGATATCCTCTAAGGCACTTTTGACCCACCCGTCAATTCTGCTTGCAATCGGCGCAAAGCCTTCATGAACGTGACGGTTCGTCCAATATTTCTTATGCGCTGAATGTGTTGTCGGGACTTCGAAATCAAAAGGCTTCTCTAAGCATCGCACTGACAGCGAAATCTTCTGGGTGTACTCGTCAATATCAATGATCATGACCTTAACGCGCTGACCGACCTTGAGATAGCTACGGATATCATCGATAAAGCCATGCCTGCACTCTGAAATGTGAATCAGGCCCTGCGTCTTATCATCCAATGCGACGAATGCACCGTATGGCTGAATGCCCGTGACTTTGCCATCAAGGACCATCCCAATACGATAATTCACACGCATTTCCTCTATTCTTCAATTTCGACGCCGACAATTACGACATCATCTTTCGGCTTGTCTCCAAACGTTGTTTCAACTGCCGCGATCCTGTCAACGACATCCATCCCTGAAATCACCTGTCCAAAAACGGCGTGTCGATGGTCAAGCCAAGGAGCACCTCCCTCTTTGTAAGCTTCGATGATTTCTTCGGGGTAGCCGGCTTCTTTCATTTGATCGAACATTTCGTCCGGAATGTTTTTAGCCTGGACGATAAAGAATTGACTTCCGTTCGTATTCGGACCGGCATTTGCCATTGAAAGGGCACCGCGAATATTGAATAATTCATTTGAAAACTCGTCTTCAAAACTCTTGCCGTAAATGCTTTCGCCGCCCATGCCCGTACCGGTTGGATCTCCGCCCTGAATCATGAATCCGTTGATCACGCGGTGGAAAATTACGTTGTCATACTTTCCTTCCTTTGACAAACCGATGAAATTATCGACCGTCTTCGGAGCTTGTTCCTTGAACAAGGCCAGCTTGACATCGCCCATATTGGTCTTGATCGTTGCCTTGACTGTGGCGTTTTCTGCATCTAATTGCGGAAATGAACTCATTTTGAACCTCCTGTTTCTACTTTATAATATATACTCATTATTAAGTATAATGTCTGCTGCAATTATTATCAATAGACGCGGTGAACTTTCGCACCGATTAAAGCATCGTTTCAAAAAAACTTTAATCGATAATCAATTTATTTTCGCGTCAAATTATGCTACCCTAAAGCTAAGACTACATTAATGAAAGGAAATATAAATGACTGAACAAGAGTATTATGATTTAACGATTATCGGGGGCGGTCCCGTCGGAATGTTTGCGGCAACCTATGCGCGCATGCGACTTGCCAAAACACAAATTATCGAAAGTTTGGACTCGCTCGGAGGACAAGTCAGCGCGCTTTTCCCATCAAAAAAAATCTATGACATTCCTGGATTTGAAGGAATTACTGGTGCGGAACTGATTGCGCGCTTGGAAAAACAAACGATGACTTTTTCTCCTGACGTTTTCTTGGGTGAAACGGTCAAAAATTTTGAAAAAACCGAGCTCGGCTTCAAAATCGAAACAACGAAACGCATCACTTACTCAAAGGCTATTATCATTGCGGCCGGAGTCGGTGCCTTCGAACCGCGCCGACTTGCAGCCAAAAACGCTTCTGATTTTGAAAACAAAAACGTTCATTATTTCATTAAAGATCCGCAGGCTTTTGCCAACAAAGACGTTGCCATCGCAGGCGGCGGCGACTCTGCCGTTGATTGGGCCCTTGAGCTTGAACACGTTTCAAAGAGCGTCCATATCATTCACCGGCGCGATCAGTTCCGAGCGATGGAGGGAAACGTCGAGAAGCTTCGCCAAAGTTCAGTTTCAATTCATACGCCGTACACGGTCGCATCACTTGACGAACTAAAAGACGGCAAGCTTCGTCTGACGCTGAAAAAAGCCAAATCAGACGAAGAAGAACAATTGGCAGTCGATGATCTGATCGTTAATTACGGTTTCGTTTCGGATGCAAAAATTCTGGCGTCCTGGGGACTTGAAATGAATCGAAAAACGCTCGTCGTCGATCAAAATCAGCAGACTTCGATTCCTGGGGTGTATGCCATCGGCGACATCGCATCTCGTCCCGGAAAAATCAACCTGATTGCTACTGGCTTTGGCGAAGCTCCAAACGCCGTCAACAATGCTTTGGTTCATATCTATCCGGAAAAGAAGCAGCCGACTCACAGCACTCAACTGATTAAGAACTTTGAATCCCTTAATAATTAAAGTAAATTTATCGTAAGCTTTCCGCCATTGTTTCCGGTATTGCTTGCTTTAACTTCAAATTGTTTGTAAACTAATGTAAGCGTTCAGTAAATGCAGTATACTCCGCATTTCTTAACGTATATAATTCGTATATAGCACAAAGGAGAAAAAAGTGGCTTATTTAATAGATTTCGTTTTACACATCGACTCACATCTTGTAACCATCGTCAATACGTTTGGCAATTGGACGTACTTGATTTTGTTTGCCATCATCTTCATTGAAACAGGAGCCGTGATTATGCCGTTTCTTCCGGGCGACTCGTTGCTTTTCGCCGCATGTGCAATGGCGGCAAACCCTAATTACAGCCTTAACATCTGGATTTTTGTAATTTTGTTTTTGATTGCTCCGTTCCTTGGCGATTCGCTCAATTTCTTCATTGGGCACAAGGTCGGCAAATCATTGACAAAGAATTCGTTTTTAGGTCGCTTAATTAAAGAGGAACATTTGAAAAAAACCGAAGCATTCTTTGAAAAGCACGGCGGAATGGCCATCTCGCTAGCACGTTTCATGCCAATCATCCGAACGATGTCACCGTTTGTTTTCGGGGGTTCCGGCGGAAAGTACAAAACTTTTCTTCCATATTGCCTCGCTGGCGTGGTTGCTTGGGTTACGCTTTGCTGCGGATCAGGATACTTCTTTGGAAACTTTCCTGTCGTCAAGCAGCACTTCTCGCTGATTATCGTCGGAATTATCGTTGTTTCTTTGATTCCTGCTTTAATCGGCGCATTGAAGACAAAATTCGGCAAACATGAGGATGCTGAAAACTGATCTTTAAATGACTGCATAATCTCCTAATCAAACATACGAGGTTATGAACATGAAATTTAAGTTGACTCCGCTCGAAAAAAGTGGATTTTATATGATGTCGGAAACTCTGCATTTGCCATGCTGACTAACGTGACTGAGCCCAAAAGCATGGATACCGTTTCTTTTCAAGAATTTGCCTGGGGGATACATCGGAAGCTGCATCCCTTTTACGATCGGGCTCACATTAGCTTTATCTGCTTCAAAATTAGGCATTTCGCTTCAGACAGCCATGACGATCGCATTTGTCATTACTGATTTTTGGTGGTTTTTAACGACGCTTCCGTTGTTAATAGCGTATCAGCAACGCTATTACGTCGAAAAAACGGAAAAAATGGTCTCAAGCAGCCTGAAACGCCTGATAAAAACAATCAAGGGCGTTTGTCGAAACAAAAAAGTTTTTACGTTCCTTTTGGCATATTTTTTCTATATCGACGGAGTCTTTACGGTTATCGATATGGCAACCGCTTATGGACAAGCACTCGGTCTTGACAGCAGCGGACTTTTGTTGGCGTTGCTCGTCACCCAGATTGTTGCCTTCCAATCAGTGCTGATTTTAAACGAATTGGCTAAAAAGATTCCTTCAGCGACAATCATTACGATATGCATCATCGCTTATCTCGGAATTTCTCTTTATGCCTATATGATGAAAACTCAGCTTGATTTTTGGATTTTGGCAATTGCCATTGGAATGTTTCAAGGATCCACTCAAGCACTTTTGCGCTCTTATTTCGGCAAAATCAGGCGAGCATTTCGGCCTTTACGATATTTTCGGCAAAGGCGCCTCAATTCTCGGCACGATTATCGTTTCTCTCGTCAGCCAATTGACCGGAAATCTCAACCTAAACGTCAGTGCCCTTTCAATCATGTTTTTAATCGGCTTATTCCTGTTCAGAAAAGCAGTCATACTCAACCAAAAAAATTCCGGGTACGGTCAAACAACAAACGTCTGAAATACAAAAAAGCCCTTGCCAAAACGGCAAGGGCTTTTTATCAATGTCTGATTTCCCATTTTCCGCGCCAGAAAAGAACTCCTTGAAAAATGATGAACAATATTATGAATAAAATAAAGCACGCCATGAAAAATTCAGCGGGCAACGCCAAAATAATCGGGTCAGTTTCCGGGTCAAATATCCAATCGGAGTTTCTAAACAATATCTCATGAAATTTGACAAAAAAGTCTTCAAAATCCGTCACCAAAAAAATTCCAAGCGCAAACATAACAATGAAACACCACCTGATCGGATTGATCAAGCGCCACGTTTGTCTTTTTTTGACGAGTTTTCCGACATATAACGCCGCAAAAGGAACCGTTAAAAGGCAAACCACATAGTCAATCAAAAATAATATCTTGCAATCGGCAAAGTGTTTCATCCCGCTTTGAGACATCGGAATCGAAAGCTGCAAATGCTTGACCCACGGAAAGTTAAGGTAATTCAGAAGCGTTCCGTATTCAGAAAGCAGCTGCTTTCTGGTCAAACCTACCTCTTGGTACAGATGATAGCGATCGACAAAAAAAGCATACAACGAACGAAAATTGATGGTGATTGCAATGCTCAGCGAAATGATTGCCAAAAGCAGCACTGCATTTTTCAGATGAAACCTCACTCTACTTTCCACTCATCCAAAGACCCCAATTCAATCGTCGGTGCAATCTCTTGTTTTCTGACGAGTTCGCGAGTTGAAACGCCGGTATAGACCAGCATCGTATCAATTCCGAAGTTGATGCCGGCCTTGATGTCCGTCATATAATTGTCGCCGACCATGACAACCTCATCTTTTGGAAGGCCCAAACGTTCCAGTGCCTTCTCCATGATGATCGTTTCAGGTTTACCAATGTAGGTTGCCTTTTGCTGCGTCGAACATTCAACTAAAGCAATCACGGATCCCGCACCAGGAACAAGACCGCGTTCATTTGGCAAATTGGTATCGGCATTCGTACCGATAAACTTTGCCCCGCGCTTGATTGCAAGCGTTGCCAGCTCAAATTTATGATAGGTAACATCGTAATCAAGCCCAACGACAACATAATCAGGATTTGTTTCTTCAAAACGAAATCCCTTATTCAAGATTGCCTGCTTTAACCCTAATTCGCCAATGACGTAAACGCTGCGCTTATCCTTGTTAAGGTCTGCAATGTAATCAGCCGTTGCCAAAGCTGACGTATAGACGTTTTCTTCTTTCACGTGAATGTCAAAATTATTTGCAAGGTTTTCAACGACCTTGATTGGCGCCTGCGTGCTGTTGTTTGTAACGAACAAAAACGGAATGTTATGTTCTTGCAAGCGTTCGATGAACCTTTTGGCCGCAGGGATCTTATCTTTGCCGCGATAAATCGTTCCGTCCAAATCAATCATGTAGCCAGCATACTTCTTCATTTCAAATCAACCTCTTAATCTTTCTGTCTGATCGTAAAATGGCGGCTGCGTGAGCCTTTGCCCACGGTCTTTGCCTTCATTTTATTTCTCTTGTCGCTGTTGCGATTAGGTTTTCTGCTATGAACCTCATAGACCTTTTCCTCATAAACATTGTTTTGACGTTGCCGTTTGTGTTTGCGTTTGCGCTGTTTTGCGCTGCCACGATTCTTGCGCCGCTCCTCTTTGGGAACGGGAGCAGGTTTTTGAACGTCAAGATTATGCAAAACAAAATAGGCACAGCCAAAATTACAATTCTCATAGAGATAATCCATCAAGCGATCAATGTTTTGTGACGGTGTTCCCTTTTTGCTGCCTGATTCGTAAAAACCGCGCAGCCTGAGCTGATCGTATCCCCAATCGCCAACGATATAGTCATATTTGGTCAGAATTTGGCTGAAACGCTCTTTCAGCTTGTCTGTTCGAAAGCCGTCCCGATAGTTTTTGACCAAGACGTACGGATGTCCGTCTATCAGCATTTGCGTATCGCTTTGCATCACAATTTCGCTTGCATATTCGGATAACTTTTCTGCCTTCTTCATCAGCTGATCTTCACGGCGTTCGCGTTTGCTGCTATTCAAAAAAATTCCTCCCGTTCCAAAATAGTACCACTTAATTATACCACACGAACACGCCTATCTCTTGCCAAAATCGTCTCTCTTTGCTTTAATCATCTTCAAAATCTCCGTTTCAGAAAAAGGTTGTCCAAACAGGCGCTCGCCCATAAGGTAATCCGCTTCAGGCGAGTCGATGCCAACATTCAGACAAGTTGACAGCGCTTCGGTGAATGTGTCCGTGAAGATCTATGCGATTTCCTTTGTTTCCGACGATCAGCGGATAATGCGTCAAAAAAACTGTTTCCTGTCGAATTTCAAAATCAGTCCAACATCGTTGAACAGATACTTTTTACGCCCGTCCTGCAATGTTGCGTTATGCTTTTCAAGATATTTGAACATTGCGCGCGAATCGTGATTTCCCTTGACGAAAACGATTTGACCGTTAAGTCTCTTCAACAGTTGGTCAACTTTCTCGTATTCTTTGGTTTTTCAGTCAACCCAAGCAATGTCGCCCAGGTGATAAACCGTATCTTGGTCGCAAACGACTTCATTCCATGCGTCCATGATCTGCTCGTTCATTTCTTCAACGCATAAAAAATCCCTGTTTGAAAATATTCGATCGTGAATCAGACTTTGGTGAAAAAGTGCGTGTCGGCAGTAAAATAGTTCATATAACCTCCGTAAATCCAGTGCTCTGCATTTAAAAACGGGCCTGAAATCTGCTTCCAGGCCCGAATAAAATACTAATTTCTATTTTCCGGAATCACCGTAGTTCTTAAGCACGCGCGCGCTTGGATCGTCAACGTCACAGTTTTCCCAACTCTTGTTTGGCATCCAGTAATCCTTGATCCAGGCTGCTTGACCAGGATAGTATTCTTCAAAAATATCACGGTAAAGCAACGATTCCTTCGTAAACGGCGTTTTATACGGATATTTCTTCTTTGCTTGTTCCAAGTCTTCATCAGAATACAACCCTTCGGCGTATTCCTTCAAATCATCAACCATGCTGTGACCAACAGCATCACTGAAGGCGGCTTTTTCACGGAACAGGATTTCTTCAGGCAGATAGTCCTGACCGTCAAAAGCATGACGTAAAAGATATTTGCCTTTGCCATAGACGTTCATCTTTTTAGCTGGATCAATGCTCATCGCATACTGAACGAAATCGGTATCAGCAAACGGAACGCGGCCTTCAAGCGAATTTGATGAAATGCAGCGGTCAGCACGCAACACATCATACATGTAAAGTTCGCGAACACGCTTTTGAGACTCTTGCTGAAACTCTGCGGGAGACGGTGCAAAATCGGTATATTTGTAACCAAACATTTCATCAGAACATTCACCGGTCAAAATAACTTTCAGGTCCGTGTTTTGATGGATGTACTCGCAGACGATGTACATCCCGAGCGAAGCACGAATCGTCGTAATGTCCCACGTTTCAAGCTTTCTTATGACCTCTTTCAAATGTCCCAAAACGTCTTCTCTTGTCATGATGACTTCCGTATGATCAGTGCCCAGGTAATCAGCAACTTCTTTGGCATACTTTAAATCGATCGGATTTCTGTCCATCCCGATCGCAAACGTTTTGATCGGCTTGTCCATGATTCTTTGCGCAATTGAACAAACCAGTGCCGAATCCAACCCGCCGGAAAGTAAAAAACCAATAGGCGCATCGCTTTGAAGGCGTTTGTCGAC
>JBHADD010000189.1:0-3341 GCA_041854925.1 Ligilactobacillus sp.
CCAACCCGGAAATCATTCTTGCAGACGAACCGACGGCCGCGCTTGATACGCCGCGCGTCAACGAAGTCGGCAATCTTTTGAGCAACCTTGCCCATCGTCAAAACAAGGCTGTCATCACCGTAACTCATGATTTGCGATTATTGGATCAAGCCGACAGAGTCTATGATCTTGACGACGGAAAGTTAAATGAACGATAAATTCTAAAAGCCCCAAAGATCGACAAAATTCGATGTCTGGAGCTTTTTTGTCCGTTTTGCTATCGACTGCTTTGGTTATTTCTGCCATAACAAGAAATTATCCTGGATACGCAAAAACCCGGATTAAATTTGCAATTAATCGCAAGTCATCCGAGTTTTTAGTTTGAGGCATAGTTTTTCAAAGCCCCTTTTATTCAAGATTCAAATTTATTTTTCTGCCGCAGACTTTACGAATTCAGCAAACAATCCTTCCGGACGCTGCGGACGCGAAAGAAATTCCGGATGGTATTGCGCAGCTACAAAGAATTTGTGATCCGTAATTTCAACGACTTCAACCAAACGATTGTCAGGAGACGTTCCGGCAAACGTCAAGCCCTTGTTTGACAATATTTCGCGATAATCGTTGTTGAATTCGTAACGATGGCGGTGACGTTCTTGAATCACGTCTTGATTGTCATACGCTGCCGCCGTTCTTGTTCCTTGCTTGAGCTTGCAAGGATAAAGACCAAGGCGCTGCGTTCCGCCCATATCTTCGATGTCGGCTTGATCAGCCATCAAATCGATGATATTGTTCTTGCAGTTTGCATCAACTTCAGCACTGTTGCAATCTTCAAGCCCGCAAACGTCGCGGGCAAATTCGATGCAGGCCATTTGCATGCCAAGGCAGATACCAAGGAACGGAACGTTGTTTTCACGCGCATAACGAATGGCTTGAATCATGCCTTCGAGGCCACGATTGCCGAAGCCCCCGGGAACGATTATGCCGTCATAACCCTTCAACTCGTCAGCAACGTTTTCTGCAGTCAATTTTTCAGAGTTGAAGTAGTCGATCTTGACGTTTGCATTAATCTTATAGCCGGCATGTTTCAACGCTTCGTTAACCGAAATATAAGCATCAGGAAGCTGAACGTACTTGCCGACGAGCGCGATCTTGACTTCTCCTTCAAGGTTGCGAACACGATTGCAGAGCTCTTTCCAATCGGTCATGTCTGCTTGCGGCGTGTCAAGATGAAGCATCTTGCAGACGATTTCGTCCATGTGCTGTGCCTGCAAATTCAGAGGAATCTGATAAAGCGTGTCAACATCCATTGATTCAATGACTGCTTCCGGTTCAACGTCGCAGAAATTGGCAATTTTGCTGCGCATGCTTTCCGAAATCGGCTTCTCCGTTCTGACAACCAAAATATTCGGTTGGATTCCAAGGCCGCGAAGTTCTTTAACGCTGTGCTGCGTTGGTTTCGTCTTCATTTCGCCGGCTGCACGAAGGTAAGGAACCAGCGTCGTGTGAATGTAGACGACGTTTTCGCTGCCGACTTCGGAACGCATTTGACGCAATGCTTCCAAAAACGGCAATGATTCGATATCGCCGACCGTTCCGCCGACTTCCGTGATAACGACGTCAGCATCCGTCACCGTTCCTGCACGCATGATTTTTTCCTTGATCATGTTCGTGATGTGAGGAATAACCTGCACCGTTGCACCGAGATAATCGCCGCGACGTTCTTTTTTCAAAACTTCCGAATAAATTTTGCCGGTTGTAACGTTTGAGTACTTGTTCAGGTTGATGTCAATGAAGCGTTCATAGTGACCTAAATCAAGATCCGTTTCAGTACCATCATCCGTAACGAATACTTCACCGTGCTGATACGGACTCATCGTTCCTGGATCAACATTGATATATGGATCAAATTTTTGAATCGTAATTTTCAAACCGCGATTCTTAAGTAAACGTCCCAGTGATGCAGCCACGATTCCCTTGCCAAGCGAAGAAACCACACCGCCAGTAACAAAAATATACTTGGTCATTATAAAAAAGCTCCTTTGAATTTTTTCGGGTATTTTCCAACAAAAATAACAAGCTCCCTATTCCTCTTTTATGAATAGGGAGCTTGTCTTGCCGTACTCTTGGCCTCAATATATGTGAGGCGCCCATAAAGCATTCTACATAATTAATCGACGAGCGTCAAGCAAAAAATTATAATTCGTCGTCATCGTCGGAATCTTCGCCGTCATCCAACTCGTTCAGCTGACCTTCGATGCCGTCCGGAAGATCATCTTCAGTATCGTCTGCATCGTCGATATCGTCAAGATCGCGACTGTATTCCTTCAATTCACGATTTTCGTCTTCATCATCTTCATCGTCATAATCATCGTCAAGGTCGTTGTCTTCAGGATCGTCATCATTGTAATCGATCACGTCATCATCGTCAGCAGCATCGTCCAAGAAAGCGTTGACCTTCTTGCTCTTCTTGCGCGGACGATCTTCATCGTCTTCATCATCGGTGTGAACAAGTGCTTCGTCAATCGATTCGTATGGATACCATGAACGAAGTCCCCACGTATTTTCACCTAATGAGATGAAGCTGCCGTCAAAATTGAGATCCATATAAAATTGAGGTAACCGCTCACGAATTTCCTGGTCGCTTTTACCCAAAAACGTTTGAATCTCATTGACCAAATCAGCAAATACCATTTCTTTGCCATGTTCATTAAGAATTGCGTGAGCAACCTCAATCATGGACAATTCGTTTCTGTTGGCATCTTTGAACTTTTCTAGTTCCACTGGTACACGTCCTTTCCACTGTCTACAGTTTACTCTTCATCATACTATATTAAGCCGTGAATTGCAATCTGATTTTGTATTCTCCCAAGATTTCATCGCCAGTAAAAAGCCTGTAATCAACTGTCAAAGATCCCTTTTGAACTTTTTTATCGCAGTCGAACACGCAATGATCGGTCTTGCACGTCAGCTCAACTGCCCCATAAGGTGTCAAATAGCTGGTTTCAAATTTTTCATTTTCATTAAAATGCAGTTTTAATCTCATCTGACCGCTTTTTCGTGACAAGTCAACGCTGTCTTCGCAGATTTTAAACGTTACCCTGGTTTCGCTGCTTTCATCATAGCGCAAATAAAGAGCCTGATTCTTAATTGACAGTCTGCCTTCAAAGCTTTGCGAATAGTCGTTTTTTTCTCCTGATTGAACCTGCCTTGTTCTTACGTCAATTTTGACCGGTATTCCGTTTTTCAATGACAAAACCTTTCCTTTCTTGCCGTGCCTTCTTTGTGTATAATGAAACTAAAACATCATAAAGAAGGTAATATCATCACAGATTATACACCAAAAATGCTCGAAAGAGAAAAGG
>JBHADD010000190.1:0-4684 GCA_041854925.1 Ligilactobacillus sp.
AGGAATGTCGTGACATTTGAGATCCAAAAAAACATCGTGTCCCAAAGCCATGATTTCTTTGACCATGTTCTGTCCTTCGGCATAGTAAAGTTCCATCCCGATTTTGACGAACAGTTTTTCTTCTTCAGGAAATTTTTTTAAGAAATTTCGACATGCTTCTCTGTCAGGAAAATCCAGAGCTATGATCGGACGCTCAATTTTCATTTGCAAATGCCTCCTTGACTTCTTTTCGCAGTTCTTCCAATGATGAAATCTGAAGCTCGTCCATCAAATCAGGAAGCTTTTCAATCAAATGCGGGCAAATCAGCGGATCATCGAAATGCGCCGATCCTACCTGCACGGCGGAAGCACCCGCAAGATACATTTCAATGATATCTTCAGGCTTTTCGATTCCGCCGACGCCGATAATCGGCAAATCGCAAACATGGGCAACTTGATAAATCATGCGAATCGCAACGGGAAGAACTCCGTGCCCGGAAAATCCGCCTGTCAGATTGCCCAAAACGGACTTTCTCGTCTTGAGATCGATGTGCATCCCGAGCAAAGTATTGATCATCGTCAATCCGTCAGCCCCGCCTTCCTCAACTGCTTTGGCAATTGCGCAAACATCCGTGACGTTCGGAGAAAGCTTGACGTATACCGGAACGTTGGAAGCTTTTTTGACTTCTTCGGTCAGCTTCTTGGCAACTTTCGGAACCGTACCGAAGGCCATGCCGCCTTTTTTGACGTTCGGACAAGAAATGTTGAGTTCCAATGCATCAACGTAGCCGCTTTGAGACAAGCGGGATGCGACTTCGACGTAATCTTCTTCAGAAGATCCGCCGACGCTTCCGATAATCGGCAAAGAAGGATACGATTGCTTCAATGCAGGAAGTTTTTCAGCAATAACCGCTTCAAGCCCTGGATTTTGCAAACCGACGGCATTCAAAACCCCATTATCCATCAAGGCGATCTTAGGGTTCGGATTCCCTGTTCTGGCTTCAACCGTCGTTGTCTTGACAACGATTGCGCCCAATTCGTTCAAATCATATTTCGGGTTTTCGCCAAAGCCAAAAGTACCGCTGGCCGGCATAACCGGGTTCTTCAAGTCAAGTCCTGGGAGCTTGACTGCTAGACGTTCATCAGACATGGGACTACCTCCAAAGATTTTATAATGACTCCGTTGCAAACGAACGATTTTCAAGCGCGCGCAATAAAGCATCCGCGGTATTCAAAGACGTCAGCAATGCAATGTTGTGTTCGATTGCGGTCTGACGGATGACGAAACCGTCAGAAGACATCTCCTGATCGTGACTCATCGTATTGATTACGAGATCAACTTCATTGTTCATCAAAAGTTTGATAATTGCCGGATCATTTGAATCTTCTTCGCCGATCTTAGAAACTTTCGTCGCATGCAGCCCGTTTTGACGCAAGAATTCAGCCGTGCCTTTGGTTGCAAAAATGCGATACCCGATCTTTGCAAATCTTTCCGCAAGCGGAAGAACAACGTTTTTGTCCTTGTCTTCAATCGTGAACAAGACGCGCCCGCATTCAGGAAGCAGCATATTGGCACCTGCAAATGCCTTGTACAAAGCTTTTTCAAAATTAAAGTCGCTGCCCATGACTTCACCCGTAGACTTCATTTCCGGTCCGAGGAAACTGTCAACGTCAGCCAGCTTGCTGAATGAAAAGACGGGCGCTTTGACGTGAACCTGTTTTGATTCCTGATAAAGTCCGGACTCGAATCCGAGTTCTTTGAGCGACTTGCCCAAAATGACCTGGGTTGCCACCTGCGTCATTTCGATTCCGGTAATCTTGCTTAAGAACGGCACCGTACGACTTGCTCGCGGATTGACTTCAAGGACGTATGCTTCGCCTTTGTGAATAATGAACTGAATATTCATGATGCCGATGCACTTCAAAGCAACGGCAAGCTTCTTCGTTGCTTCAACGATCTGATCTTTGACGTCTTGTGAAAAGCTTTGCGGCGGATAAACAGCCATTGAGTCACCGGAGTGAACTCCGGCATGTTCAATGTGCTCCATGATTCCCGGCAGCAAAACGTCTTTTCCGTCACAGATTGCATCAACTTCGCATTCGTACCCTTCAAGATATGCATCGACCAAAATCGGATGGTCAATTTCTGCTTTGGCATTATGTGAAAGATATTCCTCAAGTTCCGCATCATTGTTGACGATTTCCATTGCGCGCCCGCCAAGAACGTAGCTTGGGCGAACGAGAACCGGATATCCGATTTCATGAGCACATTCCATAACCTGTTCTTGAGTCGTTGCCGTTTTGCCTATCGGTTGTTTCAAACCAAGCTTATTGATGACCTGATCAAATAATTCGCGATCTTCTGCCCGATCGAGGTCTTCGACCGTTGTTCCGAGAACCTTGACGCCATGTGCTTCCAATCCGGCAGCAAGGTTGATCGCGGTTTGTCCGCCGAATTGGACGATAACTCCGAGCGGCTGTTCCAGTTCGATGACGTTTAAAACGTCTTCCAAAGTCAAAGGTTCGAAATAAAGCTTGTCTGAAATCGAGAAATCAGTCGAAACCGTTTCAGGGTTTGAATTCATGACAATTGCTTCATAACCGGCCTTTTGAATGGCCTTGACGCTGTGAACCGTTGCGTAGTCGAATTCGACGCCCTGTCCGATTCGAATCGGACCAGAACCGATGACGAGGACTGAAGGCTTGTCTGATTTAATGCTTTCGTTTTCTTCATCATATGAGCTGTAGAAGTATGGAGTGTGTGATTCGAATTCGGCAGCGCAAGTATCGACCATTTTATAAACAGGCAAAATCTTATTTTCATGGCGCAATGAACGAATCTCGTCTTCATCCATTTCCCAAAGCTTGCCGATCGTATGATCGCTGTATCCGTAGTATTTAGCCGTCTTCAAGACTTCGATATCTCCAACGTTGTGCGCAAGTTCCTTTTCAAGTTCAACGATGTGTTTGATGATGTCAAGAAAATAAACGTTGATTTTTGTCAGTTCGTTGACTTCTTCCAACGTAAATCCTCTTCTGAACGCTTCCGCAATGTAGAAAATGCGATCATCCTGCACGTGGAAAAGCTTGTCTTCAACCTCATCGTCACTGGCATCACGCGCTTCTTGACTGATAAGATCCTTTTCGTCGATTTCAAGCGAACGAACGGCCTTTTGAATTGCCTCTTCGGCATTGCGCCCGATTGCCATGACTTCGCCCGTAGCCTTCATCTGTGTTCCTAAACGACGATCGGCGCGCGGAAACTTGTCAAACGGCCAGCGCGGAATCTTGGCAACCACATAGTCAAGTGCCGGTTCAAATTCCGCATATGTCGTTCCGGTAACCGGGTTGATGATTTCATCCAAAGTCAAACCAACGGCAATTTTGGCAGCCATCTTTGCAATCGGATATCCGGTAGCCTTTGAAGCAAGCGCGCTGGAACGCGAAACGCGCGGATTGACCTCAATAACGTTGTATTCATAACTGTTCGGATCGAGCGCCAATTGAACGTTGCATCCGCCTTCGATCTTCAAAGCACGAATCAGTTTCAGCGCACAATCGCGCAGCATTTGATATTCGCGATCGGTCAGAGTCTGCGTTGGCGCGAGCACGATCGAGTCACCGGTATGAATCCCGACAGGATCGAAGTTTTCCATTGAGCAGACAACCATTGCGTTGTTTGCGGAATCGCGCATGACTTCGTATTCGACTTCTTTATAGCCTTTGATCGATTTTTCAATCAGACATTGCGTTGCAGGAGAAAGATCAAGTCCGTTTGCGCAAATTTCTTGCAGCTGCTGCTTATTGTCGCACATGCCGCCGCCTGTTCCGCCCATGGTAAATGCAGGGCGCACGATTACGGGATAGCCGATCTCATCGGCAAATTCCAAAGCCTCTTCAACGGTATTGACGGTTTTTGAGGCCGGAATCGGCTCGTTTAAATCCTGCATCAGCTCTTTGAATTTTTCGCGGTCTTCAGCCTGATCGATTGCTTCAAGCTTCGTGCCTAAAAGCTCAATATGCAGTTCATCCAAGATGCCGGTCTTGGCAAGCGCAATCGCCAAGTTGAGTCCGATTTGCCCTCCGAGAGTCGGGAGCAAGGCATCAGGATATTCTTGACGCATAATCCGTGAAACGGATTCCGTCGTCAAAGGCTCAATGTAGACTTTGTCCGCAATCTTCGTATCCGTCATGATCGTTGCCGGATTGGAATTGACTAAAACGACTTCATAGCCTTCTTCGCGCAATGCCATGCAAGCCTGCGTTCCGGAATAATCAAATTCAGCAGCTTGTCCGATGATGATCGGGCCGGATCCGATCACCATGATTTTATGAATATCTGTTCTCTTAGGCATTGCTCTTTCCTTCCTTTCTAAGGTCAATCATATGCATGAAATCGTCAAACAAATCGTCTGCATCATGCGGGCCAGGAGCAGCATCCGGGTGGAACTGAACGGTAAATGCCGGGTAGCGCTTGTGACGCAGACCTTCGACCGTATTGTCGTTGATTTCACGGTGAGTAATGATCAGTTCATTCGTATCGACTGATTCAGGCTTGACCGCATAACCATGGTTTTGCGAAGTGAAATTGATGCGGCCGGTCGCAATTTCTCTTACCGGATGGTTGAATCCGCGATGACCGAATTTCATCTTGTAGGTATCGGCACCGTTTGCCAAAGCAAAAATCTGATGTCCGAGGCAAATG
>JBHADD010000191.1:0-5413 GCA_041854925.1 Ligilactobacillus sp.
CAGTTCCGCAATCAAGCCGTGTCTTGTTAGTTAAAATTTTATATTTGAACTGTATACTTGACAGGACATAGTACACATACTTCTTCTGTTTCGTTCATAAAAAACTTTCCGTTAGTAACATCATTTGCACGCTTGATCTCAGCACCAAGCGATGCTAGTTTTTCATGGAACTTGTAATATCCACGATCAAGATATTTCAAATGAGTAACTTGCGTAATTCCTCTTGAAACGAGTCCCGCCAAGACAAGCGCTGCGGCTGCTCTAAGATCCGTCGCAGCAACTTCTGCTCCGCAAAAATCAGTCGGGCCATACAAAATTACGGAATTCCCTTCAATTTTGAAGTCAGCATTCATTCGCCTGAGTTCTTCAAGATGCATGAATCGATTTTCGAAAACGGTTTCTGTTAAAATACTCGTCCCATCTGCAGCTAATTGCAAAACTGACATTTGCGGCTGCATATCTGTTGGAAAACCGGGATGCGGCAACGTCTTGATCGTCGTTGGCTTTAATTTTTCGGGTCCAATAATCCTTACTCCGTTTTCTTCATCGATGATCTCAACGCCCATTTCCTCTAATTTTGAAATAAGCGGCTTGTTATGCTCGATAATTGCATCTTTAATCAAAACGTTTCCTTTCGTCAAAGCTGCTGCAACCATAAAAGTTCCGGCCTCAATGCGATCTTGAATAATCGTATGCTCTGTTCCGTGAAGATGATCAACGCCGACGACTTTAATGGTTTCGGTACCAGCACCATAGACCTTGGCCCCCATCTTATTTAAAACATTGGCCAAATCAACAATTTCAGGTTCACGAGCAACATTTTCAATTATGGTCGTTCCCTTGGCAAGCGTTGCAGCCATCATAATATTTTGCGTTGCTCCGACGCTTGGAAAATCCAAATAAATATTTGCGCCCTTTAAGCCATCGGTTCTTGCTTCAATATATCCGTCATGGCGCTCAATCTCAACTCCCATGGCTTCTAAACCTTTAAGATGCAGATCAATTGGTCTTGAGCCGATTGCGCATCCTCCTGGCATTGCAACTTTGGCATGTCCCAAACGTGCCAACAACGGTCCAAGCACGACAATTGATGCTCTCATTTTGGAAACATATTTAAACGGGGCTTCATATGAAAGATTCCCCGTCGCATCAAGCACCATGGTCTTCGTCGATTCGTCCAAACCAACCTGAACGTTCAAAAATCTAATTACGTTGCTCATTGTATAGACATCAGAAAGAATCGGAACGTTTGACAAAAAAGTTCTGCCTTCGCTCGCAAGGAGGCTTGCCGCCAAAATCGGCAAAACCGCATTTTTTGCGCCTTCTATCTCAACCGTTCCCTCAAGTCGATGTCCACCGTGTACAATAATTTTTTCCACTAAAAAAACCTCCACCACGAACAAATTATTTAATCAAGTAAGTCATATTTGTCAGGCTATTCAAAAAGCTCAAAAAAAATGAGCTGACTCCATATCCTACCGCTACTGAAAATAAAACCAGTGCCACTTTAAACTTGTTTTGCCTTTCTTGAGTAAAATACCGATCGAGTCTCAGAGACTGAAACGCATTAAAACTTAAGGCAATAAAAACAAAGTGACTAATGATTGTTAAAAGCGACATTACTCCGATATCTTGCATTTATCTAATTAAACCTTTCAATCAATTCGAACTAATCATAGCATAGTTTTCTTTAATAGTCACTGAATCTAACTGAATTTTAAATAACTTGAATCAATTTAAATCAAGTCGCTGCATTTTTTGAAAAAAATAAAAAAGCCAGGTTCCAAACCTGACTTCTTTACCTCTTAGTGCTTTGAAATATTCAAACGGTTCATCGCACGGCGTAACGAAACTTCAGCACGCCGAAGATCATCGATATTGTGCGTTTCTTTAGCCGTCGCAATCCGTTTCTCAGCACGTGCACGCGCACGTTCAGCACGCGATGCATCAATATTTTCCTTTCGCTCGGCAGCTGATGCCACAATGGACAAGACGTTGTTTGAAAATTCAATAAAACCGCCGCTGACGGCAATTTCATCAAAACTGTCTTCTCCAGTCTTGACGCGTACTTCATCAATTGCAAGCGAAGCAAGCAACGGAACTCGATTCGGCATAATACCTACCTCACCAAGAGTAGTCTTGCAAACTGCCAAATCTGTCGTGTTGTCATACACGATGCCATCCGGAGTAACGACATTCACAGTTAATAAGGACTTATCATCCATTGGACGCTACCTCCTTACTTGCTCGTCATTTTCTTTGCTTTTTCTACAACGTCTTCAATCGGACCGCACTGACGGAACGCGTCTTCAGGAAGATCGTCATATTTGCCTTCAAGGATTTCTTTAAAGCCTTTAACAGTTTCTTCAACAGGTACGTATGACCCAGGAATGCCAGTGAAACGTTCGGCAACGTGGAAGTTTTGTGACAAGAAGAATTGGATGCGACGTGCACGAGCAACGATAACCTTTTCTTCATCAGATAATTCGTCCATCCCCAAAATGGAGATGATGTCTTGCAATTCACGATAACGTTGAAGCACGTGCTGAACTTCCGTAGCAACTTGATAGTGTTCTTCACCGACGATTTCAGGTGAAAGAGCGCTTGAAGTTGATGCCAACGGATCAACGGCCGGGTAAATACCTTGCTGTGTCAAAGCACGTTCCAAGTTGGTCGTAGCATCCAGGTGAGCAAACGTTGTTGCAGGAGCAGGGTCAGTGTAGTCATCAGCTGGAACATATACAGCTTGAATAGATGTTACGGACCCCTTCTTTGTCGAAGTAATCCGTTCTTGCAGCTGTCCCATTTCAGTAGCCAGCGTCGGTTGGTACCCAACGGCTGACGGAATGCGACCAAGCAAAGCAGAAACTTCTGAACCGGCTTGCGTGAAACGGAAAATGTTGTCAATAAAGAGCAGCACGTCCTGACCTTCAACGTCACGGAAATATTCCGCAATCGTCAAACCGGTCAAAGCAACGCGCATACGTGCTCCAGGCGGCTCGTTCATCTGACCAAAGACCATGGCCGTCTTCTCTAAAACGCCTGATTCCTTCATTTCATAATACAAGTCATTGCCTTCGCGCGTACGTTCGCCAACACCGGTGAAAACGGAAATACCATTATGTTCTTGCGCAATGTTGTGAATCAATTCCTGAATAAGAACCGTCTTACCAACACCGGCACCTCCGAACAAGCCAATCTTGCCGCCCTTGATATAAGGTGCCAAAAGATCAATAACTTTGATACCCGTTTCAAGAATTTCAGTACCT
Organism: Ligilactobacillus sp.; assembly: GCA_041854925.1. GTDB lineage: Bacteria > Bacillota > Bacilli > Lactobacillales > Lactobacillaceae > Ligilactobacillus. Next base: position 3,270 of record JBHADD010000191.1, read on the forward strand.
GTACTCAATTCTTCATATGAAGGTGCATCGCGGTGAATAGGATCACGACGATGATCTTCTTCAAATTCCGGCCCATTGTCGATTGGTTCCCCTAAGACGTTGAAAACACGCCCTAAAGTATCCGTACCAACGGGCACACTGATAGAGCGACCAGTATCAACAACTTCTGCACCACGCTTCAAACCATCTGTGGAATCCATTGCGATCGTGCGCATGACACCATCGCCAAGTTCAAGCGTAACTTCGATGATCAAATCAGTACCATCTTCGAGTTTAACTTTCAAAGCGTTGTTGATATCAGGTAAAGACTCACTCAGAGGGAATTGGACATCGACAACAGGGCCGATAACTTGAACTACTTTACCGTAACTCATTTGTTAATTCCTCCTACTATTCTAATCTAAGGCAGCCTGTGCACCTGTGATTTCCGTAATTTCAGTCGTAATCGCACTTTGACGAGCTCGATTGAACTGCAATTCAAGCGATGAAATAATGTCTTTGGCATTATCCGTTGCAGACTTCATCGCAGTCGAACTGCATGCATGTTCAGAAGTCTTGGCATCAAGAATCGCACCATAAACCAAACTCTCCGCATATTGCGGCAAAATAACCTCTAAGATTGCATCCTGAGATGGTTCGGTTTCATATTCAATCTGATAATCGTTTTCGTCTTGTTCCGTCAAATCATCCGTTCCCATGTTTTCTGCGGAAATTGGGAGCATCTGTTCAGCACGGAAAACAGAAGTCAAAGTGTTCACAAAGTGGCTATAACAAACAACCAATTGGTCGTAAGCTCCATTGTCATACATCGAAACGATCGTCTCAACGATTGGACGAATTTCCTTAAACGTCGGCACATCGCTGACGCCGCGATATTCATAAACAATGTTGTACCCACGCTTGCTGAAGAAATCAGCACCTGTGCCGCCAATAGCAATAATCACAGTATCTTCTGTGTTATGGTTGCCGTTTTTAATCAGATCCATCGTTGATTTGATAACATTGCTGTTATAGCTGCCTACCAAACCGCGATCAGACGTGACAACGACAATCCCGGTCTTTTCGACCGGTCTTTGCTTAAGCATGCTTAACGTATTGACTTTGCCATCTTGGCTCTTCCCAACCTCTCCGCTGACTGCGGAAGAATCCAGCAGGTGAGATTTTGCCAAGTGGGTGATGACACTGCGAATCTTGGATGAGTATATCTGATAGCTGGCGGCATGCTTTTGAATCTGATTAAGCTTTGCCGTTGAAACCATCTGCATCGCACCCGTGATTTGTCCCGTCTTCTTGGTCGAAACGATTCGACGTTTAACTTCTTGCATAGAAGCAGGCATCAGTTCTCACCATCCTTTCTTATTCTGCACTTGGTTGGAAAGTTTCTGCAAATTCAGAGATAGCAGCATCCAGCTTTTCCGTATCTGGCAACTTGCCAGTTGTCTTGATTTCATCCAAAAGATTCTTGTAATTGTTATCGAAGAAATCAAACAATGAATCTTGGTAAGCCAAAATATCATCAACGGCAACGGAATCAAGATATCCGTGCGTCAACGCATACAAGATGACAACCTGTTTTTCAACGGGAAGCGGCTTGTGCAACGGTTGTTTCAATACTTCAACAGTCCGACGACCACGATTCAACTTAGCTTGTGTAGCTTCATCAAGGTCTGAACCGAACTGAGCAAACGATTCAAGTTCACGATATGATGAAAGATCCAAACGAAGCGTACCGGCAACCTTCTTCATCGCCTTGATCTGCGCATCACCACCAACACGGGAAACAGAAGTCCCGGCATCGATCGCAGGACGAACGCCTGAATAGAAATTATCGCTATCCAAGAAAATTTGTCCGTCAGTAATGGAAATAACGTTTGTCGGAATATATGCCGAAACGTCGCCGGCTTTTGTTTCAATAAACGGAAGGGCCGTCATTGAACCTCCACCGAGTTCATCGCTCAACTTGGCCGCACGTTCAAGCAAACGTGAATGCAAGTAGAAGACATCGCCAGGATAAGCTTCACGACCAGGTGGACGTCTCAAAATAAGTGAAAGTTCACGATAAGCGTCAGCCTGCTTGGACAAATCATCATAAACGATCAAGACGTGCTTGCCATTGAACATGAATTCTTCACCCATTGCCGCAC
>JBHADD010000192.1:0-6004 GCA_041854925.1 Ligilactobacillus sp.
ATTGCCGATGCCAAGATGGAAATCACCCATGCCTTAAAAGAAGACGGCGTACTGGTCTATAACGGCGATGAGCCGCTTTTGGTCGAACGTGCCGGAAAGCTTGATTTTGAAACCGAAACGTTCGGTACGGGAGCAAATGTCGATTTGCAGGCTCAAAATATCGTAAGCAATGCTGAAAAGACGAGTTTCAGGGTTAAACAGTGGCCGGAACTGAATTTTACGATTCCGATGATCGGAGCATACAACGTCAAGAACGCATTGGCTGCGCTTTGTGTCGGTTCCGAATTTCAAATTGATCCGCGCAGCATGGTCAAAGCGCTTGAACGCTTTGATTTAACCAAGAACAGAACAGAGTGGGTCAAGGCATCAAATGGCGCAGACATCTTAAGCGATGTTTATAATTCCAATCCGACTGCTTGCGCGGAGGTTCTGACGGCTTTTCAAAATGTTGAAACAACCGGCAGGCGCTACGTGGTTTTAGGTGATATGCTTGAACTTGGCGAGCAGGGACCGAAAATGCATGCAGGCCTTGCTGACAAAATCGACCCGAAAAAGGTTGATGAGGTCTTTTTGTGCGGACCGCTGATGAAAAATCTCGCTGAAGCATTGACTGACAAGTTTGATCAAGGTAAGATTCATCATTATGCGACGGGCGAAAAAGAACAACTTGTTTCTGATTTGAAAGAGCGGCTCCGTTCAGAAGATATGGTGATGCTGAAGGGAAGCCATGGCATTCATCTTGAAGATGTTTTGGCCGAGCTCAGGTAGATAATTGTGGAAGAGGCAGTTTTCACTTTAAAAAGGAGAGCTGTCTTTTTATTGTCAGACATCGGATTTTTTTGATGCATCTGATTTGTGCAAATACAGAGCGTGATTCTGTAGTTTTGTGTAGGTGGCTGCATTTTTTTGTGCGGCATAGGAGGAATTATTTTTTTGAAATTTAATGAACTTGGTCTTGAAGAAGACCTTTTAAAGGCAATCAAGCGGAGCGGATTTGAAGAAGCAACACCGATCCAGGAAGCAACCATTCCGCTTGTCTTGGCCGGTATCGACGTTATTGGTCAGGCTCAAACCGGGACGGGCAAAACGGCTGCGTTTGGTTTGCCGATTTTGCAGCATGTCGACGTTAAAGAAGAACACATTCAGGCAATCGTCATATCGCCGACACGTGAATTGGCGATTCAGACGCAAGAGGAACTGTATCGTTTAGGCAAAGACAAACGTGCAAAAGTTCAGGTTGTCTATGGCGGAGCGGACATTCGGCGCCAAATCAAGCTCTTGAAGCACGTTCCGCAGATTTTGGTCGGAACGCCGGGGAGACTGCTTGACCACATTAATCGTAAGACTGTCGATTTGTCGCATGCCAGAACACTTGTTTTGGATGAAGCCGACGAAATGCTTGACATGGGCTTTTTGGAAGATATCGAAGCAATTATCAAAAACGTTCCGGAAGAAAGACAGACGCTGCTTTTTTCCGCAACGATGCCAAAGGCAATCCTCGCAATCGGCGAAAAATTCATGCATGAACCGCAAGTTGTCAAGATCAAAGCAAAAGAACTTACGACCGATTTGGTCGATCAGTATTTCGTCAAAGCACGCGAATATGAAAAATTCGATATCATGACGCGTATTTTGGACGTACAGGCTCCTGAATTGACGATCGTTTTTGGTCGAACGAAGCGCCGCGTCGATGAGCTTTCCAAGGGATTGGAAGCCAGAGGATACAACGCTTCCGGTATTCATGGCGACTTGACGCAACAACGTCGCATGAATATTTTGAAGAAGTTTAAAGAAGGACGTTTGGACATCTTGGTTGCGACGGACGTTGCGGCCAGGGGATTGGACATTTCCGGCGTTACTCACGTTTATAACTATGATATTCCCCAAGACCCTGAAAGCTACGTTCACCGTATCGGACGTACCGGTCGTGCAGGGCATCACGGTGTTTCCGTAACGTTCGTCACGCCAAATGAAATGGAATATCTGCGCGTGATCGAACGTTTGACCAAAAAGCGCATGGAGCCGTTGCGCCCGCCGACAGAAAAGGAAGCCTTTATCGGACAAATTTCCAGTGCTTTGGGAGACATCAAGGATCTGGTTGAAAAAACTGAGACCGAAAAGTATGAAAAACAAGCAAATGAGCTTTTGGAACAGTATGATGCGGTCGAACTTGTCGCGGCATTGCTGAATGAAATGACCAAAGATGATGCCAGTTCGGTTCCGGTCAAGATTACGCCTGAGCGTCCTCTTCCGAGAAGAAAGAGTTCAAATAAGAAGTTTTATGGTTCTCGAAACAGAAATGGCAAGGAATCAAAGCGCAAGGGATACTATAACGATCGGAAAAACGGTCAGAACAAAAAACATGAGCGAAACAAGCGTCAAGAAACCGGCAAACGCAACTTTACGATAAGAAACAAGAAGGACTAAGCAGATCAGAATCGCATATTCAACAAAAGCGACTGTTTTTTCTGAATTTTCTTTAAGGTTTCTTGATTTTATCCGGCATGCTTTTGTAAAATTGACTCATGATTGTTTTGGAGGGAAAAAATGATTTATGGTCTTGGAATTGATCTGACCGATATCGACCGAATTCGCCAAGCACAAGAAAAACGCCAAACGTTTGCCGGCAAGGTCTTGACTCCTGGCGAGCTTGAGGTTTTTGAGCGGTTGAATGATAAAAGACGTTTTGAATATTTGGCCGGTCGGTTCTCGGCCAAAGAGTCTTACGGCAAGGCGCTTGGAAGCGGAATCGGCAAAGAGGCTTCATTTCAAGGAATCGAGATTCTGAATGACGCTTTGGGAAATCCTTACGTCAATTCTCATCCGAAACAAGATGAGTTGATTGCGCACGTTTCGATTTCGCACACGGATACGTGCGTGATGACTGAGGTAATCTTGGAATCGAAAAAATAATTTTTGAGGGAAGATGAAATAGTGGTTGTTGGAATTCATCGCAATGCCAAGGCCGTGATCGACCTTGATGCTATAAAACACAATATTGAAATTGAAAAGAAGCGGATGCGGGACGATCAGAAACTGTTTGCCGTGGTTAAAGCAAATGCTTACGGACATGGAATGATTGAAGTTGCCAAGACGGCCAAAGAAGCTGGTGCAAACGGCTTTTGCGTGGCAATCATCGATGAAGGCATCGAACTCAGAAATGCAGGGTTCGATGATTTGGTTTTGATTCTTGGCGTTTGTCCGGCTGAACAGGCAAATGCGATTGCTGCAAATGATCTTTCGGTTGCCGTCGGAGATCTGGATTTTCTTGAAAATGCAAAACCGTTGTTAAAAGCACAAGGATTGAAGCTTAAAGTGCATCTGGCATTTGATACCGGGATGGGAAGAATCGGATTCGTCAATGGCGAAAAAGTCCATGAAGCAGAAGCATTCATGAAGGAAAACAGTGATCAGTTCGAATTTGAGGGAATTTTTACGCACTTCGCCTGTGCAGATACGAAAGACGATTCGTATTATAAAAAGCAGCTTGAAAAATTCAATGAGTTGAAGGACGCATTGGATGATTTGCCGCCTTACGTTCACGTTGCCAATTCCGCAGCCTCGATGTGGCATGATGATTGTGGCGGAAATGCCGTTCGTTACGGGATTACGATGTATGGCCTCAATCCGTCCGGACGAGAGCTGGAACTTCCTTGTGAAATCAAGCCTGCTTTTTCGCTTGAAAGCGAGCTTGTTTCGGTAAGACTGCTTGAACCAGGAACAGGAATCGGGTACGGCAATACGTATACCGTTGACGAGCCACAATGGATCGGGACCGTTCCGCTCGGGTATGCCGATGGTTGGCTAAGGCGCATGCAAGGGTTCAAGGTTTTGATCAATGGCGAATATTGTCAAAATGTCGGACGTGTATGCATGGACCAATTTATGGTAAAATTACCCTATGAGATGGAAAAAGGAACGAAAGTGACGCTGATCGGCGAAAACGGGGGCAAGTGCATTACTGCGCAGGACGTTGCCGATTATGCCGACACGATACATTATGAAATCCTTTGCTCCGTTTCAGAAAGAGTTCCAAGAGAATTTATTAAGAAATATTAAAATGATTATCCGTTTTTTTGCAGATTATTCATATCTTCATGTTAAGATTATTTTTAATATTCAAGATGTAGGAAGTGATTTGCGATGTTTAACAATGATAATCAGGTTGCAGTTGTTTTGAATTATAGCGATTTATGTGAAATTTGCGACTTCTATGATATTAGTCTTGGAGAAATTTCTGATAATCCTTGCTATGCTAGATACATTGCGGATCATCACTCAGATCTTCAAAACTTGATCAGAGGCTATGGCGAAATGGGTGAGATCAACCGGGATATCTGCAATGATTTCTATTATGCGTGTGCGACAAGGCTTTGACGACAGTTGTATGATATAGAAAAGAGTTGATTCCATGGGCAACGCTTTGGATGTGCGTAGAGGAGACATCTTCTATGCAGACTTGTCGCCGGTCGTCGGATCGGAACAGGGAGGATTAAGACCCGTTGTCGTTATTCAAAATAATATCGGCAACAGGTTCAGTCCAACGATAATCGTTGCAGCAATTACGTCCAAAATTTCAAAGCCCAAAATGCCGACTCATGTAGCGATTAAGGCTTCTGAGCCGGGCAAACGAGGATTGGAAAAAGATTCCGTGATTTTGTTGGAACAGTTAAGGACGATTGACAAGCAAAGATTAAAGGACAAGATTTGTTGTCTTAGCAAAAAAACTTTGGGGGATGTTGATCGTGCTTTGCAGATCAGCGTGGGGTTGATCAGTATTAAAGGGAACAAATAATGGAGAAGGAGTTGAGGGTGTTTTTTTCTCTCAGCCGTTGAGTGTTTATGAATTAGACAATTAAGGCCGGGGAATTCTCCGGCCTTTTTATGAGGAAATGCGTCAATGAAATATCAAGAAATCGCCAAAGACATGGCAAGCAAGATTAACAATGGTTTTTACACTGACAGGCTGCCAAGCGAGGCGGATCTGATGGAAGAATATGCTACCAGTCGCAATACGATCAGAAATGCGCTTGATACTTTGTACAATCAGGGCATCATCAAGCGCGTTCAAGGCAGCGGGTGTTTCGTCAGTCGTCCGCTGCATGGACGAAAGAACGTGATCAATATGGCAAACAAAGTCGGTTTTAAGGCGCTCGGAGCTTATTTTTCCTTAAAATCCAGGGTCCTCAAGCTTGAAGTGATTCCTGTAGGAGAAGAAATCAGCGGATATCTTGGATGTGCAGAAGAAGATTTGGTGTATCGGGTAAAAAGGCTCAGATTCAACAAAGATGAAGTATTTAGTCTAGAAGATGCGTATTACTTGAAAAGCGCCGTGCCGTATCTTTCCAAAGAAGCCTGTGAACAATCAATATTCAAATTTATTGAAGAAGTTTACGGGATTTGCATAAGAAGCGGTGACGAGTACATCGGCGTGCACGAATTGACGCAAGCTGAGGCACAGGCATCGGAAAGCAATGCCGGTCAAGCGGTGATGTCGATTGAAGAGGTCAATTATCTAAAAAACGACATCGCTTTTAATTATTCTCGTACTTACTACTTCAGAAAAGATTTTACTGCTTATTTTCACATTGGCAATTACTTACGCTAAATCATAATTTCAAGGAGGATTTTTTATGTATCGAACACAAATCAATGCGAACGTGCCGATTCAAAACGGTTCAGGCCAAATAATCGTTGATTTGCCGGATATTTTGCATGCTGGCGATTATTTGATGGTCGGAGATACTGAAACGAGGTGGCGCGTGAAAGAAAGCACTTTGATCGTTCATGATGAATTTCATCCGAAAAAAGAATATGTCGATTTGGTGCTTGACGTGACCAAGTAATTATTAGACGGAACGCGTAAAAACTATGTCTCAAATTGAAAAAACTGATTAGATTTGCAATCAATTGCAAATCTAATCAGTTTTTTTGCGTATGCATGATGATCGCCTTCCATGATGGAAATAACCCAAAATAGTTTGGCGGTAAATTTGACTGAGAG
>JBHADD010000193.1:0-3193 GCA_041854925.1 Ligilactobacillus sp.
ATAACTCCGGTTGCGACTTTATCGCTCGTTTTTGGATTCATTTTTTCATCTCTCCTCTCTTGGCAATCAAACGGACAAGCAGATTAAAGAACAGCGACATGAACAATAAGATCAAAGCAAGCGACCACAATGCGTTGTTCGACAAAGTCCCCATGACCGTGTTCCCCATCTGACTCGTCAATTGACTTGTCAGAGTTGCGGTCGGAGTCACCAGACTCTTCGGCATCAGGCAGGCATTGCCGATGACCATTTGAACGGCCAATGCTTCACCGAACGCTCTGGCCATCCCGAAGATGACCGCCGTAAAAATTCCCGGTGCGCCGGCACGCAAAATAACTTTGTAAATCGTCTGCCATCTCGTTGCGCCAAGCGCCAAGGAAGCCTGGCGGTAGTGCAAGGGAACTGCCTTCAAACTGTCAATCGTCAGCGACGTGATCGTCGGCAGAACCATGACGAACAATACGATCGTTCCGGAAAGAATCCCAAAACCGGTTCCGCCGAAAACTTTGCGAATAAAGGGCACGATGACCGTCAAACCGACATAGCCGTAAACAACGGACGGAATTCCGACCAAAAGCTCAATCACGGGCTGCAGGAACTTTGCGCCGTTTTTGGCATACTGCGTCGTGAACAAGCCGATTGCCAAAGCAAACGGCGTTGCCGTCAACGCAGACAGCACCGTAACGGCAAAGGACGTCGTAATCATCGGCAAAGCTCCGACTTTCTTTGCGCCGGCTGCAGGATCCCAATCCTTGCCCGTCAAAAAATCTCCTATGTTGACCTTGTCCTGCACAAACGTCGCAATTCCTTTTGACGTTATGAAATAAAGAATCGATGCCACCAAAAGAATGATCAGCGTTAAGCTTAAGTAGCACCAGAAATGACCGCGTTTGTCCTGCATCGTTTCCTTTGAAGGGTTGGTCAGCTTGTCTTTGATCTCATTCATTAACAAAACCTCTCATCTTTAATCAAAAAAGCAAGTCCCTGCCCACACCAGGACCTGCTTTCTTTAAACCTGACTATCTGTTATTCACTAACTTTGCCGTTTGCGTCCTTCTTGACCCTCATATCATGAATGCTGATGTAGCCAAGTTTTTTAACAAGGCTTCCTTGAACGTCGTCAGAAAGCATGTAGTCGATGAACTTCCTGGCTTGACCCTTTGCCTTGCCGTTCGTGTACATATGTTCATATGACCAGATCTTCCACTTGTTCGTCGTGATGTTCTTGTCGGTCGGAGCAACGTTGTCGAGGCTCAAAGTATGCAAGCCATCAGTCTTTGCGTATGAAAATGCAAGGTAGCTGATTGCCCCGGGAGTCGTTGAAACGATCTTTTGAACCGTCCCGTTTGAATCTTGTCCCTGTGCCTTGACTGCTGACTCGCCACCCAAAACGGCACCTTCAAACGTTGCGCGCGTGCCGGAACCCTTCTCACGGTTAACGACCGTAATCTTTTCGTCCTTGCCGCCGACGTCTTTCCAGTTCGTAACCTTGCCCGTGAAGATGTCTTTTAATTGGCTCATTGAAAGGTTCTTGACCGTCACGTCAGAGTTGACGACCGGCGTCATGCCGACAACGGCCACCTTGTGATCCTCGATCTTCTTAGCATCGATTCCGCTTTGTTGTTCTGCAAAAATATCTGAGTTGCCGATCGTTACGGAACCTGCTTGAACCTGACTGAGTCCCGTCCCGGAACCTCCGCCTTGAACCGTGATCGTTACGCCTTTGTTTGCATCCCGATATTTGGAAGCAGCCTGTTCGACTAACGGCTGCAAAGCAGTTGATCCGACGATCGTAACTTTTTCATTCGATTCTGATTTGCTTGAGGATGTCTTGCTGTCGCCTGATCCCCCGCCGCAGCCCGCAAGAACGACTCCGGCCAAACCTAAAACAAGCAATGATGAAAAAAGTGATTTCTTTTTCATAAAATATGTGTCCCTTCTGTGGTTGAATTTGCTGAACTCACCCGCTGAGGTCTCCCCCTTACGAGTACATTGTCTATGTTATGCCTGGGGTGTAAAGTTAAAGTCTTGATTAAGTAAAGCGATTGTAAATGTCTTGTAAATCCAAACACAACGCCATTTTTTTGTGGCATAACTTTAAATAAGGGATATTAGATAAAGGCAAGGAGGAATTTTGAATGAATGAATACGTAATCGCACTGACGGAAAATCTTCCCTTGTTCACGGGAATCAACGACGCATGCAACGAAAACGGATGGTTCGTCTGCAATACGACTACGATAAACGATTTGAAAAAAAATCTGCTGAAACGCGATCCGATCGGCATCATTTGGGATCTTGAATATGAAATTCCCGCTGCTACGCTTAAAGATTTGAAAAACCTGCGCAAAAATTTCCGCGATCCGATCATCGTGCTCGCCAAAGAAAAGGACATCGATTATGAGGTCAAGCTATTTGAAACCCAGGTCAACGACTACATAACCGCGCCGTTTGACTATTCAGACATCGCAATTCGCCTGAAGCAGCAGCTTCAGCTCAAAATGCTGCTTCACAAGCCTAAGAATTCATTTGCCGAAGCAGACGAAGACTCTGCATTTCAAAAACGAATCTTTGAACTAAACGGCATCACTTTGTGCCTCGATTCTTTTCGCGCCATCAAGGACGGAAAAGATCTTCAGCTGACGCCAAAAGAATTCAAACTGCTGGACTACCTGGCCAGGCACTGCGGTCAGGTTCTGAGCCGCGAGCAGCTGCTTCAGGGAGTTTGGGGCTATGACATCCTGGGCACGAGCCGCATCGTCGACATCCACATCAGCCACTTGCGAGACAAGCTCGAAGCCGATCCGAACACGCCTTTGTGGATCAAAACCAACCGCGGTTTCGGCTATTCGTTTGCGGGCAAGATAAAAATCAAGGCATAAAAAAAGCCGAACAAGGGCGGTCCGGCATTTTTTGCCAAATGCAGTGCTGCGCATCCACTGCTCAAAAACCCGGATGATTTCCAGTAAATTGGTTATAATGTCCTTTAAGTATACAGGTAAAAAAGAAAATTTGCTGTATGCTTGGAGGGCATTTTCATATGGGAAGAAAATCGAAATATTCTGCTGATTTTAAGCTGATGATCATTCATGAAGCGAAAACATTGGGAATTACCAGAACATCAAGGAAGTATTCCATATCAGACCATACCATTAGAACCTGGAAACTCATCTATAAGTACCAGGGTATTCAG
>JBHADD010000194.1:0-4153 GCA_041854925.1 Ligilactobacillus sp.
ACAAGTTCTGCAGCCAAAACGAATTTGCGCTCATCACCTTCAGGTTTAACAACCGCATAATCAAATTTGGCATCAACCGTTACGCCTTCAGAAGCCGGAATCGTCCAAGGAGTGGTCGTCCATACGACAAGGTATGTGTTCGTATCAAGGACTCCCTTGCCATCTTTGACCTGCACGCCATAAAATGCAGACGGTGACACAACGTCGTGATATTCGACTTCTGCTTCTGCTAATGCCGATTCAGATGACCATGACCAGTATACGGGACGCAACCCTTTGTAAATCAAACCCTTTTCTGCCATTTTGCCAAAAACGCGAATTTGTGCAGCTTCAAATTCAGGATGAAGAGTCAAATAAGGATTATCCCATTCGCCTGCAATCCCAAGTCGCTTGAAATCTTTCTTTTGACCTTCAACTTGTTTCAAAGCATATTCGCGACATTTTTCGCGGAAATCGGCAACCGTAAGCGCCTTCCGATCGACCCCTGCTTTCTTTAATTGTTGTTCGATCGGGAGACCGTGCGTATCCCAGCCGGGAACGTAAGGAGCTCTAAAGCCCATCATCGACTTGGAACGAACGATAATATCCTTTGAAATTTTGTTCATTGCATGTCCCATATGAATATTGCCATTTGCATATGGAGGGCCGTCATGCAATACGAATGAAGGCTTGCCTTCATTCAGTTTTTGACGACGTTCATAAACCTTGTTTTCTTCCCAAGCTTTTTGGCGTTCTGCTTCACGAACAGGCAAATTGCCGCGCATCGGGAATTTGGTCTTGCCTAAGTTCAATGTATCTTTAACTCTCATGTTACACCCGCTGTATAAACAGCCATCCTTTCTTAATCTTCTTTTCCGAAACAGATTCTGATGCTTGTTTCATCCAAAAATAAAAACCCGCCCCAAAAAGGGACGAGTTTTCGTGGTACCACCCAAATTCAGAATCAATCAATGATTCCCTTTTGGTCAATAACGGCACCACCCGACTCAGCTTACTTTGATTCAGCCAAGCAAAACCGAGATGATAAGCATTGCATCAAAACAATCGACCTTCCACCATTTCGTCGACTCGCTTTTGCATCTCACGCAACGCTCGCGTTCTCATAAAATTTTACATATTTTCTTCTGCTTCATCAGCAAAATGCTGACCGCCAGCATCAACATCTGATTCCGGGAAAAAGACGACAGCATCAGTTTCTTCGCTATCGTCAACTTCGCCGTCTTCAACGGCGTTTTGATAATAAACATCATCTTCACTGTCGTTTGAGAATGATTTTACTTCTTTAGCGGCCTCTTTGTCAAGAGTTTCATCACGATGAATTGCTTCTTGAATTGCTTCATAGCTCGTTGTTTCGCCTTGTTGCAAAATTTCATCCCATTCGCTTCCTTTGACTACTTCAAGCTGGGATTCCATCATGACTTGGAGCTTTTGTCTGAAGATTCTTGCCTGCTTGCGCAAATCGTCGGTTTCAAGCGCCAGCTTCTTGGCCTTTTTTGAAGCCTCTTCGATGATGTGACGTGCTTTATCGTTTGCTTGGTCAATAATGTCTTGACCTTGCTTTTGTGCTTCACGGTTGATAATTTCTGCTTCTCGTTGGGAATTAGCTTTAACCTTATCAGCCGCTTCTTGCGCAACGATAATCGACTGATTCAATGAGTCTTTTAAATCATTGAAATACTTGAGTTTTTCTTGACTTTGCTTCAAGCTTTCAGTCAAATGATCGTTTTCTTTAAGCGCAGCTTCGTAGTCTTTTATGACTTGATCCAAAAAGTCGTTGACTTCATCTTTGTCATAGCCGCGAAGCTTTACGTCAAATTCTTTATTGTGAATATCCAATGGGGTTAATGCCATTCCCCTTCACCTCCAAAATTATCGTAATTTTTTCAAAACAGAAACTTTTGCTATAAATTTGCCTTTTTTAGAAACACCAGTGAGTTCGTCCATCCTTACTCGTCCATATCCTCTCACGGATAAAACGTCATGAACTCTGACCTCAAAATCAGCTTTTGAAAGAATCATCCAATTTAACGATACTTTATTGGCTTGCAAAAGATCTTTCACATGTTTCCTTGAAAGATTGTACACCGAAGAAATCAGCACGTCGCATCTTAGCGAACTCAAGACAACCGTTGCATGCTCCCACTCTTCAATCGGAGACACTGCATTTTGCATCGGAATTTCCTCAAGTCTTATCTTGACCTTGCCGATTCTGTCGATGTTTTCAAGCAGATACGGCTCAATTTCTTTTTCGCAAAACACCTGCCACTTTATGCCGTCCGTAATGATGTCGCCTATGACCTCGCGTTCAAGACCGCAATTTGCAAGCGTGCCTAAAATCGTCCGATGCTCCAGTTTGGCAAACTTGACAGGATAGTTGATTTCAAGAAGCACCATTGAAAAATCATCATCTTGAGGTTCGTAATATTCCGGATAAAACAAAATTCTTTTTCTTTCGCTTCCGAAAAATCCCCCAAAAGTTTTCAGCTTAACGTCATCGAAACGTCCAATAAGCGTGCTGGCGATAAAATGCTGCCGAGGATTCAAAAAATGTGTCAAAATCGGGCAGTATTCATCTTTTGCACGTACGATCTCTTCATTCAGGCTATCGATGATCGATGCTTCTTCCGGTCTGAAATGTTGATATATTCCGTCCATTTCCTGCTCCAGATCAATATATTCCAAAGATTCCCATCAAGAACAACGCGCCTTTTTCGGCAAACTCCAAGACGATCAAAGCGACAATTGGAGAAAAACTGATTCCGGCAATCGGAGGAATAAAGTCAAAGAGATCAAGATATGGTTGACACAACTTTATCAAAAGCTGACCAATCTTGCTCTCATATGCGCCAGGAAACCATGAAAGAAGGCAATATGCAACAATCAAAAACTCGTAAACTCTAAAAATATCAACTACTAGTAGTGTAAGCAATTAAATACCTCGCATTTTAAATTCATCATCTTGTCTCGTATCAGTCATACTGCCTTCAACAATAAAATCCTCAGGCGTACAAAGAAAAATCTTTTCGCCGATTCGTTGGATTTTGCCGTCAATTGCAAAAGTTACCCCGGATAAAAAATCAACCACTCGATAAGCCTGTCCGTCATCGATTCTTTGAAAATTAACAACTGCGGCCTGTCCATCCAACAATCTTTGTGCAATTGCCTTCACGTCTGAGAAAATGCGAGGTTCAAAAAGCATGATTTTCTTTTCATGATTCTTATTGACCAATTCCATAACTTTTGAACCGTTGCCTTGGCTTTCAGCTTGTGATGCGCGATAATCTTCTTCATCATAATCGTTTTCGTCTTCATATTCATCCGGTCTGAAAAGCTCGCTTATTTTCATAGGAATCCCTCCCTTGATCATTTTCTGACTGAAATCAGCTTTAGTGATTATTTCTGTGATTCAAAAACGGCGGCATGCTGAGATCGTCATCTCCATCGCTAAAGTCGGCGTTTGAACCGAAAACGTTGAACTCTTTTTTCTCAACGTTTTCAAATTCGTTTCCACGCGCCGGAGACTTTGATACACCATTAATTTCGCGCGTAATGTCCCAATCCCCCAAAGGATCGGATTTTTTGGCCTGATTGACGTCGGAAGGAGCAACTTGGCGAATGACGTTTTTCTTTCCCTGCTTTTCCTTCTTATCGATTCCGGTTGCAACAACCGTCACGATTACCTCATCTTCAAGATCAGGGTTGATTGACGTTCCAAAGATGATGTTGACATCTTTCGTTGCCGCCTGAGAAACGATATTCGAAGCTTCCTCCGTTGCAACAAGCGATAAGTTGAGTCCGCCAGTAATATTGAGCAAGACGTTTTCGGCACCGTCAATCGAAACCTCAAGCAACGGTGAGGAAATTGCCTGTTTTGTAGCCTCAGCCGCTGCATTTTCACCAGTCGCGGTCCCGATTCCCATCAAAGCCGATCCTTGATTTTGCATAACGGTCTTGACGTCCGCAAAATCAAGGTTGACGATTCCCGGCGAAGTAATCAAATCAGAGATGCCTTGCACGCCTTGGCGCAAAACATTATCCGCTTCTTTGAACGCTTCCAAAAGCGGAGTCTTCTTATCAACAATTTCAAGCAAGCGATTGTTGGCAATGACAACCAGCGTATCCACTTGATCTTTGAGCTGCGCAAGACCTTCAG
>JBHADD010000195.1:0-4547 GCA_041854925.1 Ligilactobacillus sp.
CATTACAATGAAACGGCGGACGTTTCATTAACGGACGACGATTTTTTGGCATTGCTTAATCAGATTGGAGAATCGGATGCATTGATCGTCAACGTTGTTGATATTTTTGATTTCAGCGGTTCGATTATTCCCGGTCTGCATCGTTTTGTCGGCAATAATCCGATTTTGATGGTCGGGAACAAAGAAGATCTGTTGCCGCGCTCGCTCAAACGTTCAAAAATCCAGGACTGGCTGCGTCAGTCTGCAAACGCGCAAGGCTTGCGACCAGTCGAAGTTTGTCTGACCAGTGCTTCAAAAGGTCATGAGATTGAGCGGTTGATGGAACTGATCGACAAGTATCGCGAAGGAAGGGACGTTTATGTCGTTGGCGTCACAAATGTCGGAAAGTCGACTTTGATCAACCAGATTATCAAGCATCAAACCGGTATCAGCGATTTGATTACAACATCTCGTTTCCCGGGAACAACGCTTGATCGGATTGAAATTTCATTTGGAGACGGTCATTTTTTGATTGATACGCCGGGAATCATTCATAAGGACCAGATGGCGCACTACCTTTCTCCTAAGGAACTCAGACTGGCTTCTCCTCAAAAGGAAATCAAACCTAAAGTCTATCAGCTGAATGAAGGGCAGACTCTGTTTTTGGGAGCGTTGGCACGTTTTGATTATGTTTCCGGAAAAAAACAGGGCGTGGTCGTATATTTGGACAACAATTTGATGATTCACAGAACCAAGACCGAAAATGCCTCTGCATTTTATGAAAAGCATGCCGGAAAACTGCTGAATCCTCCTTTAGAAGAAGAGATGAGGACATTTCCGAAACTTGTCAGATTTGAGTTCAAGGTCACTGAAAAAAGCGATCTGGTTTTTTCGGGACTTGGATGGATTTCCGTCAAGGCAGGCAGTATCGTTGCCGGCTGGGCTCCTGAAGGGGTCAGCGTCGTTTTGAGAAAAGCAATGATTTAAGAGGTTGAAAAAATGAAACTTAAAGGAAAACAAAAACGCTATTTACGTTCGCAGGCTCATGGGATGAGGCCGCTTTTTCAGGTCGGAAAAGAAGGTTTGACCGCAAATTGGCTCAAGCAGGTCGAAGATGCAATCGAAAAGCGCGAACTGCTTAAAGTCAACGTCTTGCAAAACGCAATCGTGGAAGACGAAGAGGTTATCGAGTATATTGAAGAAAATTCTCGGATTCAGGTCGTTCAAAAAATCGGTCACGTTCTCGTTTTGTTCAAGCAGGCCGATAAGCGTGAAAATCGCAGCTATTCGCTTGAAGCAGCCAAAATGTAGGGGGCTTTTTCGTGGTTATCTCTAAAAAAAAGATGCCTGAGGTCCAGATTAAAGTTGAACCGATCAACGGAATCAAGAAAAAACGCGTCGGAATTTTGGGCGGAACGTTCAATCCGATTCATTACGGCCATCTGATTATGGCGGAGCAAGTTAAAAGTCAACTTGATCTTGACAAGATCATGTTCATGCCGGACAATCTGCCGCCTCATGCCGATGCAAAAAGTGCAATCGATGCAAAATATCGTTTGAAGATGGCAGAACTTGCAATCGCAACCAACCCTGATTTTGAGATAGAAGATATTGAGCTGAAGCGAGGCGGTGTAAGCTATACTTATGATACGATGAAAGAGCTTACGTTAAGAAATCCTGAAACGGAATATTATTTCATTATCGGCGGCGACATGGTAGAGTATTTGCCGAAATGGCATCGGATTGACGATCTGATCAAACTGGTCAAATTTGTCGGCGTCGAACGTCCCGGTTACAGGCACAGAAGCGAGTATCCGATCGTTTGGGTGGATGTTCCGCACATTGAAATCAGCTCATCAATGATTCGGGAAAAAATCAGGCATGATTGCTCAATCAAATATCTTGTTCCCGATGCCGTTGAGGAGTATATCAGAGAGGAAGGCTTATATCGTGAGTGAAATAAAACTAAGCAATCGTTTCTATCATGGCACAAAAGAAGAATTGTTGGAGAAAATCAAAAATCAATTGAGCAATTTTCGGTATAAACATATTTTGGGCGTTGGACAAACATGTTATGAACTTGCCAAATTGAACGGAGTCGATCCGGAACAGGCAATGATTGCAGGCTTTGTTCACGACTATGCTAAAGAAAAAACGGATGAACAGTTCATCGAAAAAATCAAGGAAAAAGAGCTTGATTCTGATTTGCTGAACTGGGGCAATTTTATTTGGCACGGCGTCGTTGGCGCTGAATTTATCAAAGACGAGCTGAAAATTACGGATGAAGAAATTTTGAATGCCGTAAGGCGCCACACGGTGGGAGCTCCTGAGATGACGAAGCTTGATCAGATTGTTTATGTCAGTGATTACGTCGAGCCGAATCGCAGTTTTCCAGACGTTGAGATTGCAAGATCTTTGGCTTATGCTGATTTAAAACAGGCCGTAATTTTTGAAACCAAACATACGTTGCAGTTTTTGATGAGCAGCAGTTCTAAAATTTATCCGGACGCTATTTTGACTTATAATGCGTTCGTTGCAGAAAATTAAAGCGAGGTATTTTATGGATAGCAAAGAATTATTAAAAGTGGTCGTTGAAGCTGCTGACAGCAAGCGTGCTGAGGATATTGTCGCTTTGGACGTCCAAGGGATCAGCCTGCTTGCTGATTATTTCGTAATCATGCAGGCGAATTCGGAACGCCAGGTCAAAGCGGTCGCTGACATAATTGAAGAAAAAGTTGAAGAAGCAGGTTTTGAAGTTCGAAACGTTGAAGGAAAAGATGGAGCAAACTGGATCTTGCTTGATTTGGGAGACGTTGTCGTTCATGTTTTCAAAACTGAAACGAGGCAGTTTTACAATCTCGAAAAGCTTTGGTCCGATGCGCCTTTGGCGGATATTGCCGATTGGGTCAAAGAATAATGATTTACACGACATTTGCCAAATTATACGATGACTTGATGGATCCTGGGATGTATGCCAATTGGCTTGATTTTGCCGAAGATGAGCTTGTTTCGGGGAATGTTTTGGATCTTGCCTGCGGATCGGGAAGATTTGCCGTGAAACTTGCTGAACATGGATTTGAAACGTCAGGACTTGATTTGTCGGAAGAGATGCTGAGTCTTGCTTTAAAACATGCTGATGAAGCTGGTGTCGATCTTCCGCTTTATCAGGGCAATATGCTTGATTTAAGCGGCCTTTCCGAAGAATTCAGCAACGTGACCTGCTTTGCTGATTCGTTTTGTTATCTGCCTGATGAAAAAAGCGTTGAAAGAGCATTTGTTGAAGTTTTTCAGCATCTGAAACCTGAAGGAAAATTTATCTTTGACGTAATTACGCCTTATCAAACCGACGTGGTCTATCCTGGATACATGTACAATTACACTGATGAAGAGCAGGCTTTCATTTGGACGAGTTTTGAAGGAAAACATCCTCATAGCGTCGAACATGAACTGACTTTCTTTATCTGGAACGAAAAAGAAGACGGATACGATCGAATTGAAGAGCTCCATCACGAAAGAACCTATGAGCTTGACGTTTATCTTAAAGCGCTTAAAAATGCAGGGTTCAATCAGGTCAAGGTCAGTGCCGATTTTGGCAAGAACAAGCCGAATGAGCAGACGACGCGCTGGTTCTTTGTTTGTCAGAAAGACTGAGAGGTGCGGTTTATTGAAGATTGCAGGCGTAATAGCCGAGTATAACCCGTTTCACAATGGTCATCGCTATCAGATCGAGCAGATCAAAAAAGAGTTAAGCGATGCGCCATTAGTCGTCGCAATGAGCGGAAACTTTCTTCAACGCGGAGAACCGGCATGTTTTGACAAATGGACCAGAGCAGGCGAAGCATTGCAAAACGGTGCCGATTTGGTCGTTGAAGTTCCGGTTGCCGCTTGCATGCAGCCGGCGGACCGCTTTGCCTTTGGCGGCGTAAACGCATTGAGTTCGCTTGGCGTAACCGATTTGTTCTTTGGTGCGGAGCATGCCGAATACGATTTTAAGGAGTATGCTGAACTTGTCGCAAACGTTCACGGTGATTTTAAAAAATACGATCAATCGTATGCCGCATCGTTTCAACAGGCAATTGCGCAAAAAATCGGGCATAGCGTTGATCAGCCAAACGATTTGCTGGCACTGTCATACGCCAAGCAGTCGCTTTTAATGAAAAACGAATTGGAATTGCATCCTGTTCAAAGGATCAAAGCAGGATATCATGAAACGACTTTTGGCGACAACTCAAAAATAGCAAGCGCGACGGCAATTAGGACATCAGTTGCAAATGGTGCTCGTTCTCGAATCGATCAGGTCGTTCCCAAAGCGACGGCAAACGATTTGAAAAAAAGTCCGTTTGTTTCTTGGAATGATTTTTGGCCTGATCTGCATTACTTGTTGATTAGCCAGTCCGTAGATTCACTTGGAAAAATCTATGGGATGGCCGAAGGAATCGAGTATCGTCTGAAGGATTGTGCTCAAAGAATGCCGTATGATGCTACTTTTGACGAGTGGATCAAGCTCGTCAAAAACAAGCGTTTCACGTATACGAGGCTGTCGCGCCTGGCTTGCTCATGTCTTTTGG
>JBHADD010000196.1:0-2816 GCA_041854925.1 Ligilactobacillus sp.
CCAAAACTTTATTATACTAATGACTATAACAGTTTATTCGAAAAATTCAAGAGCACAAAACGTAAAATTCTTCTTGGACGTCATTCATAATGACCTCTTTCAATGACTTCTTTCAAATATTTTCCGGTGTAGCTGCGTTCGTTTCGACAAAGTTCTTCCGGCGTTCCGCATCCGATGATCGTCCCGCCGCCTTCGCCGCCTTCCGGTCCAAGATCAATCAGATGATCCGCCGATTTGATGACGTCAAGGTTGTGTTCAATCACGAGCACGGTATTTCCCTTGTCAACCAGACGTTGCAAGACCTCAAGCAAACGCTTGATGTCATCGGTATGCAATCCCGTCGTTGGTTCGTCCAAAATATAAAACGTTTTGCCGTTTGACTTTCGATGCAATTCGCTTGCTAGCTTCATTCTTTGAGCCTCGCCGCCGGAAAGCGTCGTTGCCGGCTGTCCCAGCGTTACGTAATCCAATCCGACGTCTGCAATCGTCTGCAGCTTGCGTTTGATTTTTGGAATTGCAGCAAAAAACTCCAATGCCTCTTCCACGGTCATGTTCAGAACTTCTGAAATATTCTTGCCCTTGTACTCTATTTCAAGCGTTTCCGAATTGTACCTAGCACCGTGACAAACTTCGCAAGGAACGTAAACATCCGGCAAAAAGTTCATCTCGATCTTGATAATGCCGTCGCCCTTGCAAGATTCGCAGCGACCGCCTTTAACGTTGAAACTGAATCGACCCTTGCCGTATCCTCTGACTTTTGCCTGATTCGTCTTCGCAAAAAGATCGCGAATGTCATCAAATACGCCAGTATATGTCGCAGGATTGCTGCGCGGCGTGCGCCCGATCGGACTTTGGTCGATGCAGACTACTTTCTCAAGATATTCGGTCCCGATGAGTTTCTTGAATCTGCCAGGCTTTTCCGTGCTATGGTTAAGCCTTGCTGCCAATGCTTTCTTTAAAATCATATTGACAAGCGTCGATTTGCCGGATCCTGAAACGCCGGTAACCGCAATGAACTTTCCGAGCGGAAAGCTGACGTCGATATTTTTCAAATTGTTCTCGCATGCTCCAAAAAGTTCAAGCACGTGGCCGTTTCCCTTGCGACGCTCTTTTGGAATCGGAACATATTTCCTGCCCGACAAATACTGTCCAGTCAATGACCTGGACGAACGAGCCACCTGTCTTGGAGTACCGCTTGCCATGACTTTTCCGCCGTGACTTCCGGCACCAGGTCCGATATCGATCAGATAATCGGCTGCCCTCATCGTATCTTCGTCATGTTCGACAACGATCAAAGTGTTACCGAGATCGCGCATTTTTTTCAATGAATCAATCAGCCTGTCGTTATCTCGCTGGTGCAGCCCGATTGACGGTTCGTCTAAAATATACAAGACGCCGGACAAATTTGAACCGATCTGGGTTGCAAGTCTGATTCGCTGCGCTTCGCCGCCTGAAAGCGTGCGTGCGGAACGGCTGAGCGTCAAATATGATAGCCCGACATTGACCAAAAAACTCAATCGATCGCAGATTTCTTTTAAAATAGGCCTTGCAATCTGCTCTTTTTGTTCAGAAAACGTCAATCCTTTGAAAAACGGCAAAGCATCCCCGATCGACATTTCGGAAACTTCACCGATATTTTTCCCGTCGATTTTGACCGCAAGCGCACGTTCGTTCAAGCGGTATCCATGACACGTGCTGCACGTCAGACTTGTCATGTACTTTCGCATCACGTCGCGCGTAAAATCGCTGTTCGTTTCACGATAGCGCCGCTCGACGTTGTTGATTACGCCTTCAAATACAGTGTCGACGTCTCTGACTCCGCCAAAGTCGTTTTCATGATGAAAATGAAATTCCTTGTCGCCGGAACCGTACAGAATAAGATCTTTAGCCTTTTTGGAAAGATTTTTAAACGGCGTATCCATGTCAATCCCAAAAGCTTGACACGCTTGCTCCAAAAGATTCGGATAATACTGCGAACTGATTGGATTCCATGGTGCGATAGCTCCTTCGTGGAGCGTCTTCGTCTGATCAGGAACGACCAGATCCATGTCAACCTCAAGTTTGGCTCCTAAACCGTCACATTCAGGACAAGCACCGAACGGAGCATTGAACGAAAAAAGACGCGGCTCAAGTTCGCCAATCGTAAAACCGCAGTATGGGCAGGCAAAACTTTCCGAAAATTGAATCGTTTCTTGGCCGACAATTTCTGCCGTTGCATATCCGTTGGAAAGACGCAAGGCTGCTTCAAACGAATCAAACAGGCGCGTTCTGATGCCATCCTTGACAACGATACGATCGACAACGACTGAAATATCGTGCTTCTTATTTTTATCAAGTTCAATTTCATCATCAACTTCATGGGCTTCCCCATCAATCATCAGACGAATGAATCCTTCATGCTTGATTTTTTCAAGCATTTTTTTGTGCTGTCCCTTCTTTCCGCGAACAACCGGCGCCAAAATAATGACTTTGGTTCCTTCCTGAAATTTCAAAATGCGATTAACCATCTGTTCAGGAGACTGACTCGTAATCTCACTGCCGTCGTTCGGACAAATCGGGGTTCCGACACGTGCCCACAAAAGTCGCAGATAATCATTGATTTCAGTGACGGTCCCGACGGTTGAACGCGGATTTTTTGAAGTCGTCTTTTGGTCAATCGAAATTGCGGGGGACAAACCTTCGATCGAATCAACGTCCGGCTTATCCATCTGTCCTAAAAATTGTCTGGCATAAGAAGAGAGACTTTCAACATACCTTCTTTGCCCTTCAGCATAGAGCGTATCGAATGCAAGCGAACTTTTGCCTGATCCCGAAAG
>JBHADD010000197.1:0-2752 GCA_041854925.1 Ligilactobacillus sp.
AAAGGAAGCTTGCAGACAAGTCTGTTTTTATCAATAACAATCGTTTTTTCTTCAGGAATCTGATTGTCGCCAAATAATGCGACCACGGTTGCATCATCTGGAATGATATAATAGATGTCAGTTTCATTAAGTCCTAATTCGTCGATCAAAAACCCCTTTACGCAATTTTTCAATTCATCCAAGCCGTCGGAAAACGAAAAATCATGGATGCTGACCAGCTTCTGCAAAGGCGTCGACAAGGGATTGACCAAATTTTGCGGAAAAACGTTGCGAAAACAATCCTGAACCTTAAAGCCTTTAAAGCACTTTTCTTCAAGATAGTTATCTTCCAAATCTTCAAATGGAGAAAATGTAAACAAGTGATTATCGCTTCTTATCAAAGGACTGGGGGCCAATTCAACGTACCCTTGAGCAATGCACCACTTTTCAAACGATTCGTTAAACAAATCTATGCCTCCTCAATCATTTTGCCGATTTTTTCTGATGTTCGATAGATGCTTTCAATGTCGTCTTCTGCAAACATGATCAGACACAACAGGTCAGAATTTCCCGTTGCGCCTTTCTTTGATGAGCTTCCGTATTGGATGCACTTGAATCTTTCTCCAAGCAGTTTTCCCATGTTTTCGGGAATTGCCGTATGGTTGGCGTATATTCCGACAACTGCTGCGGCTTGCTTTGGCTGCGGGATTTGCTTCATTTTCAAAGATTGTTTTCCGTTTTTCAACTCCCAGTAGATTTTGCGATAGTCCTGGCCAAAAGCCAGTTCCACTATTTCCGGAATATGCCATCCCCCAAAGCGCGCCCCGACTTCACAAAACGTCAGCACATCCGTGACGGAATTATAGAACCATTCCATATGAAACGCAATCGTTCCCTTACCGTTGGTCAATATTTTTAAAACTTCTGCGGTATCTTCTTTCAATCTTGATATTACTGAAGGATTCTTCCAATAATTCTCATTCGTGTAGATTATCGTGTATTTTTCAATATCGCAGTTTGAAACCTTGTTCGAATATTGATTGGAGAAGAATTGAATCAATTCGCCTTGATAAAAAACGCCGTCACAAGTAAACATAACGTCGTAATCAACCATTTCTTCCAAAATAAGCTCGTCATCCGCCGCAAGATTTGCTCTTGCCTGTTCAAACTCAAGCTGACTCTTATAAAAATCAACCCCAAGCGATGCCTCTGCTCTTCTCGGCTTGATTACGCCCTTGTCAGGAACTTTTTCGGCTGAAATTGCCGGCGTCATCGCAACAAAATCAGGTTGCTCGATTTTCCCCTGAAGCACGGAACGCATATAATATTTGTCCTTAAACAATGCCAAAGTCGGCTTGTTTTTTTCGCCAAAAAAATAATCATTGATTACATCGATCCATTCAATATCATTTTCCTTGAGCGTAAAAACTTCATCAAAATCCGAAAACTTTTCAACCAGATCTTGGACAATCCTGAAAACGTGTTTGAAATCTATGCTTTCTGCAATTTCGATCTTTTCTTTCAAAAAACCTAGTTTCAAGTACCTCTCAAAAGCATTGGCCGTTGTGATGACATATCCGTCAAAATCAGGAGCAAACCCGATTGTAGTCGGTGAATATGGATAAACAAATATTTTCACTTTTTCTCTTCCTCTTCATAAGCACTGCTAAAATCAACCCACTCGTTGATTTTCCTTAACTCTTGCAAAATCCCATCAGTCGTTTTACCAAATACGGAGACAGCAGCAATCGCGTCAACGCTTGAATGTCCGTAATCGTATTTTCTGCCTGTACGTCCATAAATATAGTAATCGTATGCATTTTTTGAAGGCACGTCAAACAATGCTTGCGGCGGGAGCTTTGTCAGCACCCCTTTTCCCGGTGCCGTTAAAACAAAACCGCAACGTCTTTTCGAAAGTTTTCCATCAATTTCTTTCAATAATTCATTTGAAGAATCATGACCCGTCATGTGTTCCAACAGAATTTTGTCAGGATCGATTCCTAAATTGTACACGAACTCTTGATTGATTCTTCCGCCTCCGATTCTTGATCCGACTTCAAGAAAAGTTGCTTTTTTCCCATCATGAAATGCTTCCAAATGGACGATTGTGCTTTGGGGCGTTGGCATCGCACGCAAAACGTCTGCAGTCAGTTTTTTCAAATCCAAGGCGATTTTTGATGTCTGCTCAATCTGAATGCTTGCAATCGATTTTTGATCCTGATAACAGAGCGGAGTATTGAAGTACTTTGAAACGACCGAATATTTGATTTCGTTATCCAAAACCAACGCGTCAATGTGGTAGACATCGCCTTCGACAAAGGTTTGCGCGATATAATTCGAAAGGTCGGCCTTACTGGTCAAATCACCCAAGTCATCAGTTTTTTTGATTACGAACGTATCTACCGATCCGGCTCCAAAACGCGGTTTTAAAACCACTGGAAATTTATCTTCCAGTTTCAAAACGTCCTCGATTCCTTCAACTTTAAACGTCTGCGGAACGTTTAGCGACAATTCGCTCGAACAAAGCGTTTCATACATCGTCCATTTATCGCGAAAAGCTTTTGCGCTTTTAACGCTCTGCCCATTGATTCCCAATTCTTCACGCAACCGAGCTGCAGGCAGAATCATCTCTTCCGTGTATGCGAAAACAACGTCAATCTTATTTTCGCGATTGATTTTAAGCCCGTTCCAAATAACGTTGTCATCAGTAAATGCTTCAATTGACTTCACTTGGCAAAATTCATCCTGATTATTCAATTTCAGCATCTTATTC
>JBHADD010000198.1:0-13553 GCA_041854925.1 Ligilactobacillus sp.
AATCACCAAGTGCCTTTCTGACTGCTTCTTTGACGTAAGAACCTCGCCTTAATCTCTTTGCCAGATTCAGGGCGTTGCTCTTCATCTTCTTGTAGCTTGCGTCATCAACTTTCTGCAAAACCTTGTCCAAATCATTCAGATTTTCGATCGCAATTCCAACTTCGTTTTCTGACACGAATTCGGCCATTGCGGCTTTCTTCCAAATAATCACCGGAATTCCGGAGCTTAGATAAAGCGACGTCTTGTGTGGAGCGTTGTAACGCATATAGTTGCCGAAAACCCCAGTACAAGCAGACAGTTCGTCTCCGTCCCAAATCAAGCCGAAGTTTTCGTTCAAATGATTCGGGAGATCGTCAGGAGTATACACCCCGCAATAGGTTACGCCTTTTTGATATTTTTTGGCAGGCGATGGTCCATAAACGTCAAGTTTGGCATCATCTAGCCTGACCTTCTTCAAAAATGTCGATTTTTCAAGATTGCCCGCAAAGCAAATGCTTTTTTGATACTCGAACCGCTCATTTATTTGGCAATCGTTACGATAATCAAAAATTCCCAAAATCGTAATCGGAACCGTTACGCCGTGTTGTTTGAGCCATTCGGCCATTTGGGGATTGTGCACGATCAGACCGTCGGCAGAATTAAAGATTTCCATTTCATCTTTTTCAAACTGCTTGTTGTCGTCATAAACACGCAGCGTTTCAACGTCGTGAACCATGATCAGGAATTTTCCGTGCGTGACTTTCTTGGCATTTTCAATGATTTTTTTCGTCAAAAAGACCGAGTAAAACGGATATTGCAAAATGACGTTGTCAAATTGTCTGCCCTTGAAAAGTCGTTTGAGTTTCAAATGAACGAACAAGAACTTTTCAAGACGTTTTTCCGGCAAATCCAGATCCATGACCTTAAAGCCTTCCTCGGTCAAAAATTCGTTAATATCGGTTTTGGCCTTGGGACCAGCATCATTTTTTTCCCTGAGGCTTCTCAAAATCGAATACAAAATAACATTTTCCATTTAAAACTACTCTTCCTCTGCTGTCATTTTCAATACGGACGAAACGATTTCATCATCTTCTGCGACGTCAAACTTGCGCGAGAAAAGATAACCCTCGTTCCGTGCCTTTTCAAGCGTTTTTAGATCAGAAATTTTCCAGACGAGCGGACTGCTCTTTCTTTCATCAATCTTGATGAAACGAAGATTTCCCGGACGTCCTTTTTCATCTTGATACAGACGTTTTTTCAAAATTTCATCATTTAAAATAAACGTCTGTAAAAACAGTTCATCTGCTACGATGGCATGCTTGAAAATTTTCATAATGCTTTTTTCTTTTTTTAAAATACGTTCCACGGCAAAATCGTCCAGACTTAGCCATTGTGAACCAAAACCGAGCTTGAGCCCTGTATTTTTAAAAAAATCAAGCTTCAAAGCCTTTGCCATGGTTCGCTCAAGCTTGCGATAAGCACGAATCATCAGTTTCAACGGAGCGCTTTTGACCGAACGATATGCCGAAACGTTCGGAAATGCATGCCAGACCTGAACCCTTTGCCAGACTTCCTGCTCTTTGATCCGCTTGTACTCGACGAATTCCTTGCCCTTGTTTTTTTCAAAAAACTCATCGATCCGTTTATGACTCAAAAGCGGCAAGTCCTTGCCGGAAAGCAAGTGATAGTAGTCGAACGGACCAACGGAGCGTGCAAACGAGAACAGCGAAAATTCGCATTCGAGCATATCGCGTCCGCCCCAGCTGACTTTCTTGCGCGGTGCCAGATAAAAATCAGCCTTTGAAACCTGTTGTTTAAATCGTTTCAGCTGTAAAGAAGAAAGCGCAGCCTTTTTGTCAATATGCAAGAATATCGCATTGTCTTCATAATCAAGTGCTTTGAGCAAGACCAAAAGTTCTTCGAATTCATTCGCTGCCATGATCAAATATGCATGTTTCATTTGGCTTACCTCATGGTTCCGGTTCATAGAAACGTCCCATGATATGGACGTTGTCTGCAATGCTGACAAATGCGGCAGGATCCGATTCGATCATCGCTCTTCTCAATTCAGGCTGTTCGTAACGCGAGATGACCGTAAACAGAATCGTTTTTTCATCATGCTTGTATGCACCTTCGGCACCGTGGACGATCGTTATCCCGCGCCGCATCCGATTTTGGATGCAATCAATTACGCTCTTTGGTTTCGTGGTCACGATCATGACCTGCATCTTTTGCTGCTTTGTGTAAACCATGTCCATCACTCGCGCATTGATAAAAATGCTGAGTGCCGAATAAAAGGCATAAGGCCAGCCGAAAACGGCCCCTGCGGCAAGGATGATGAAGAAATTGAAAATCAGATTGATCGTTCCGATGCTTTTGCCGGTGTGCTTTCTGATCGTCAGCCCCAAAATATCCAAGCCTCCGGTTGAAATCCCGTTTTTAAGCGCCAAGCCGGTTCCGAACCCATTGATCGTTGCGCCAAAAATTGCGCAGATGATCGGGTCTTTCGTTAAAGGCACTGGATTGATTGCCTTAATCATGACCGATGAGCAAAAAACTGCCAAAATCGTGAACAGCGTAAACCTGTGACCGATCTGCCTCCACCCCAAAACAAACAACGGGATGTTCAAAACAAACAGCATCAAAGCCGTCGACAGATGAACGGGACCGTTTTTGGTCAGCGTCCCGATCAACTGTGCCAATCCGGTGATGCCGGATGAATAGATATGCCCCGGTTCCCAGAAAAAATTCATGGCAATCGACACTAAAATCCCGTAGAAAAGAGCTGTCGTTGCCTTCATGATCATCGCATGCTGCTTTAACACGTCCTGTAATTCATCCATTTTTTCATCCTTTCAAATTCCCCAGTTTTTTTCAATAAACTGTTTTCTTCCCTGCGCTTCCTCGAATTCCATTCTCTTTGGATCTTTTTTATAAAACTGCTGGTGCTCTTCTTCTGCTTCATAAAAAGGACAAGCCGGTTCAATTTTGGTTACGATCGGCTTTTTGAAACGCTCGCTTGCAATTAAATTTTTCAAGGAGCGTTCCGCTGCTTGTCTTTGCGTTTCATTTTTTACGAAAATTACCGGCCGATAATTCGAACCGCGATCTTGAAACTGTCCCGCTGCATCCGTCGGATCAGTCTGATGCCAATAAATCTCAAGCAGTTCTTCATATGAAATGACCGTCTTGTCAAAGACGATCTTGACTGCTTCGGTGTGTCCGGTTGTTCCCGATTTGACCTGCTCGTAAGTCGGATTTTCGACGTTTCCGCCCGTGTATCCCGAACGAACCGAAATTATTCCAGGCATCTGGTCAAACGGCTTGGTCATGCACCAAAAACATCCGCCCGCAAAAATTGCGGTCTCAATTTTCTTGTTTTCCACTATCCAATCAATTCCTTCAACGTTTTGATCTGCTGCTCCGGGCGGCATGAGTCTGCTTTAATCAACCCGTCCGGATCAAACAGAATTCCGGCAATGCCGGCATTGTGCCCCGCATCGACGTCGAGCGTTCTGTCTCCGACCATCGCAGCCGTTTTGCGGTCGATTTGATGCTTGTCAATCAAATAATCGAGAGACTCCGGATTCGGTTTGCGTTTGAAATTATCATCCGCAGTCACAAAATCCTTAAAATATTCAAGCAGACCATCTCTTTTTAAAATTTCCTTTGCAGATTCATCGCGATGCGTCAGCAAAAAGTTTTGTCCGCCGTTTGCTTGAATCGTTTCAAGCACTTTGCCTGCAAAGTCAAACGGCTCAGCCAGCTCCTGGTTTCCCTTTTCGAAAAAGTGATAGTCCTCATGCAGCTTTTTTTCATCAAGTTTCGGATATTTCTCTTTCAAAAGAGCAAAGCAATACCTTACCGATTCAACTCGCATCAAGCGATACGTTTCATTTTTGTCAAGTTTCACGCCCTGATTTTCAAAGGCCGAAACAAATGCGGAAACCATTCCGCCGTATGTGTCGTACAGCGTTCCGTCAAAGTCAAAAAAATAATTCCGATACAAAACTACACCCCATTGTCTCTTTCGATAAATTCTACTGCCATGTCCATCGCCAAGCGGCAAGCGTTTGTTTCATCCAATGCATTGAGCAAAACGAAATCATGAATCGTTCCCAAAATTCGGGCGACGGAAACGTCAACGTCCGCATCACGCAATTTTCGCCCAAATGATTCGCCTTCGTTTCGCAAAACGTCCGCCTCTGCAGTCAAAATCAGAGTTTTGGGCAAAACAGCCAGTTCACTGAATTTTCTCAGCAAAGGGGAATACATGACGTCGGTTGGCGACAGCTCGCCCAAATACTGCTGCCAGGCCCATTTCATCTGTTCGCGCGTAATTCGATATCCGCCGGCAAATTCGTAATAGGTCGGGTTGTCAAAATTAGCATTGACGACCGGATAAAACAAAAGCAGCTTTTTCAAAGGCAAGTGACGCGTTTCTGAAAGCATCGCAAGCGTTGCCGCCATTCCGCCGCCGACATCGTCGCCCGCAACGGTCAGGCGCGACAGATCCAATGAATATTTTACCGCCAGTCGCTGCAAATCAAGGTATCCGGCCCGCAGCTGAACCATTTGGGCAGGTGCTTTGTGTTCCGGTGCCAATGCATACTCCGGGAAAACGACGCAAGCATGGCATCTTTTCGAAAGTTCGGCCAACAGCTTGTGATATTCATCGACTCCGCCGGAGATGAACTGTCCGCCATGAATGTAGTAGATTACGGGCAAATTTTTTGTCTGCTCATTTGGAAAATACAGATATTCGTCAAATGATCTTTCTTCATCGATTTCGACTCGTTCTTTGACGATTTTCACGCTTTTGTCATGAGCAAGCATTTTTTGATCGAATCTCAAGCGCTCACGCCAAGTCTTCAAGCCTATCGTCGTCGGAATAAAACTGCGATTCGAAAGACAAAGCTCCCTTGCCTGTTCCTCCAGAGAGATCAACCCCATTTTATCACCACCTATTTGTTGTCGGTATCGAAAATAATCGTCACCGGTCCGTCATTTGTAAACGAAACCTTCATATCGGCGCCAAAGACTCCGGTTTCAACGATTACGCCTTCATCGCGCAGCTTTTCATTGAATCTGTCATAATTCTTTGAAGCTTCATTCGGGTTTTGTGCGTCAGTAAAACTTGGCCGATTGCCCTTTTTCGTATCGGCATAAAGCGTAAACTGCGAAACGGACAAAATCTGGCCGCCAATCTGCTTAAGGCTAAGGTTCATCTTGCCGTTCTCATCTGAAAAAATTCGACAATTGACGATTTTTCTGACCATATAGTCGATTTCTTCTTGCCCGTCGCCTTCTTCAAAGCCGACCAGAAGAACCAGACCGCGGTCAATTTTTCCGTTTACCTTTCCGTCAATTTCAACTTGGGCATTCTTAGCCCGCTGCAATACTATTCTCACTCTCTCACCTCATTAGTGAATGATTCGCTTGACCACGTAAACGTCAGGAATTCGTTTGATGTTGTCGATTACGCGCTGCAGATGTATCCTGTCCCTGATTCCGACCGTAACGTCAATCGTCGCCATCTTGTTGTGATCAACCCGTCCGTTGACGGAGTTCAAATCCTTCGTGGTATTGTTAATTGCCTGCAAAACATCGTTCAAAAGACCTGAGCGGTTATATCCTTCAATTTCAAGATCGGTATTGTACGTAGCTCTGACGTCAGGAATAACGTTCCAGGTAACGTCGACGAGTCTCGTCCCATGCTGTTCGGCGCTCTTGACGTTCGGACAGTCGATTCTATGAACCGAAACGCCGCGGCCCTTCGTAATATAGCCGACGATTTCGTCTCCCGGAATCGGACTGCAGCAATGGCTCAAGCGAACCAGCAGATTGTCGATTCCCTCAATCATGACGCCTTCTTCATTTTTCTTCTTGCCTGATTTGACGTTGGTGATTTCCTGATGATCTTCAAGCAGAGCCTTTTCCTGCGCTTCTTTTCGTTCCTGCTCGCGCTTGGCACGAATGTCTTCCGTCAAGACGTTGATGATTCCGGCAGGCGGAATTTCGCCGAAGCCAATGGCAGCGTACAAATCGTCAAGCGTTGCCAGCTGTTTCTTGTTAAGCACTCGCTCAATGTTTTTCTTGTTGCTCATCACGTCATGCGGCTGATATCCGCCTTCGATCAAGCCTTGGTCGAGAATGTCGCGGCCGCGATCGATGTTTTGGATGCGATCCTGCTGCTTGAAGAAACGCTTGATCTTGTTTTTGGCCTTGTTCGTATGCACCAGATCAAGCCAGTCGCGACTTGGCCCCGCTGAATTTTGAGACGTCAAAATGTCAACGATATCACCGTTTTTGACTTGATAGTCAAGGGGGACGATCTTGCCGTTGACTTTGGCTCCGGTCGTATGATTGCCGACTTCGGTATGAATCGAATAGGCCATGTCAAGCGGTCCTGATCCTTTCGGCAATTCGTAAACATCGCCCTTTGGCGTGAAAACGTAGACGCGGTCGCTGAACAGGTCGCCTTTGACGTTTTCCATGAATTCTCTTGCGTCATTTGATTCGTTTTGAATCTCGATTATTTCTTTAAACAGATTCAGCTTGTCGCCGGTCGTCGTCTGCTTGATGCCGTTCGTTTTGCCTTCCTTATAGGCCCAGTGAGCCGCAATCCCGTATTCGGCCACGCGGTGCATCTCCTCAGTTCTGATCTGAACTTCCAACGGCTTGCCTTTTGGCCCGATGACCGTCGTATGAAGCGACTGATACATGTTGGCCTTTGGCATCGCGATATAGTCCTTAAAGCGGCCAGGCATTGGTTTCCACTTGGTATGAATTGCTCCCAAAACCGCATAGCAGTCTTTGATCGACTTGACCACGACGCGAACGGCAAGCAAGTCATAAATCTGACTGAATTGCTTGTGAAGATCGCGCATCTTGTGATAAATCGAATAGATGTGCTTTGGTCGTCCGTAGATTTCGCAGTCCAAATGCAGATCTGCGATGGCTTCTTTAATCTCCGTAATGGCTTCGTCGATATACTGAACGCGTTCTTCACGCTTTGAATTCATCAAATGAACGATGCGATAGTATTGTTGAGGATTAAGGTAGCGCAGCGAAATGTCTTCCAATTCCCATTTGATCGTGCTGATTCCGAGTCGATCTGCCAACGGCGCATAGATTTCAAGCGTTTCGTTGGCAATCCTTCTTTGCTTGTCGGGACGCAGATGTCCCAACGTCCTCATGTTGTGGAGCCTGTCTGCAAGTTTGACGATAATCACGCGCAAATCCTTTGACATTGCCAAGAGCAGCTTGCGGTGATTTTCAGCCAGCTGTTCTTGATGCGATTTGTAGCGAATCTTGCTGAGCTTGGTTACGCCGTCAACGATGACCTCGACGTCTTTTCCGAAAAGTTCGCCGACATCCCCCAAAGTAACGGGCGTGTCTTCGACAACGTCATGTAAAAAGCCTGCACTGACCGTTTCAGGATCCATTTTCAAATCTGCCAAAATTCCGGCAACCTGAATCGGATGAATAATGTAGGGTTCCCCAGATTTTCTGACTTGTTCTCGATGAACGTACGATGCAAAGTCACAAGCCTTGCGAACCATTGCCACATGTTCTTCATTCATGTATTTTTCGCACATTCCGATCACGTCCTGTGCACTCCAGATGTTTTCTTTTTCCATAGCAACCACTCCTAGCAATCCCAATAAGATTTTAAAAAAGGCGGAACAACCGTGTCGTCCCGCCCGAGCAGGCAAGAAAACACTTCTCACCACGGCTTCAGTCTTTCGTTATGCCGTATGCCGCAAAGCTCAAGCCAAGGTAAACAACCGTAAAGTATCTTGCATATCCATCGAAGAAAAATCGATATCCGATAAGATACAATATCGGGAAAAAAAGCAGCACCCAAAAATGCTCATTTGATTTTCCCGCATAAAGTCCGACAACAACGGCATAAACAACGTAGATTCCAAATAGAATTATTCCGATTCGATGTACGTCGGTCGTATTTAAATACGTGAACAGAATCGGAACGACGAATGCAAAGGCTGTTGCAATCGCCAAATACCAGATGATGCGTTGAATGCTGAGACTGTGCTTTTCCATAACTGACCTCTCTTCGCAAAAATTAATTCGTTTATTGTCTACTATTTTACTCTAGTTCCAATGCAAATGAAAGAGCCGACAAAAAGTATAACGGAGCCGTTTCAGCCCGCATGATCCTTGGGCCTAATCCGGCAAAGGAAAAACCTTTTTCCTTCAGCAGTTCGACTTCTTTGGGGCTGATTCCGCCTTCCGGACCAAAAACGGCCGTTACTTTCTTTCTTTCATTCGTCTTAAGCTCGTCGAAAACTTTGACGAGCATCCCCTTTTCTCCGGCCTTGGCCGATTCTTCGTAGGCGCAAAGTCCGACCGTGCCTTCATCCGGCAAAAGATCTTCCAGGCCGTCCAGATAAGCAACTTCAGGGATCGTCGTTCTGTGCGACTGTTCAGCCGCCGATTTGGCAATTTTTTGCAGGCGTTCCAGTTTTTTGGTCTGCTTTTGCTTGGCCCAGCGTGCTACGGACCAGTCGCCGGCAAAAAAGACAATCTTTGAAGCTCCCAGTTCCGTGGCCTTCATGACGATCAGATCCGTTTTGTCGTTTTTAGGCAATCCGCAAACGATCGTTGCTTCAACCGGAAGTTCGACCTGATGCTCAAAACGCTCGCATTCATGGGCAACCGCCTGCTTTTTGGCCGAATCGATCGTGACCAGCTCCATGACGTGAACAACTTTGTCCGGCGTCACGAGCTCAAACTTTGAGCCTGCTTTCATCCTCATGACAACGACGGCATGCTTGTAAACGTCTTCCGATAGATTCAATGTATTTCCGGAAAGATTCTGCTCTGAAAAATAGCGCTGCATTATTCTTCACCCTCGCCTGGCTTGTGCGCAACAATTGAAAACCAGTCTTTCATCCGTGAAATCTGATCGATGACAAAGCCTTCATTTTGCAATTTTTCTTCGATCAAATCGGCCTTGTCGCTGATGATGCCGGACGTGATGAAGATTCCGCCGTCATTTAAGCAATTGAATGCTTGCGGAATGAGCGGAACGATGATTTCCGCCAAAATATTCGCGCAGATCAGGTCAGCCTTTTCATCGACTCCGTTCAGCAGGTCATTTGTCGCAACGTGAATCTTCGATCTTTCTTCAGGATTGAGCTTCAGATTAACGTCGCAAGCCTTGATGGCTTCATCGTCAACGTCATAGGCCAACGCTTCCTTTGCACCGAGCTTGCAGGCAGCAATGCTCAAAACGCCGGAACCGGTGCCGACGTCAATCATCTTTTCGCCGCCGCGAATCGCTGACTCAAGTCCAAGCAAAGCAAGTTTCGTCGTCGGATGCGTGCCCGTTCCGAAAGCCTTGCCGGGATCAAGCAAAATCACCTGTTCGTCAGCACTTTGCGGCACGTATTCTTCCCAGCTCGGCACAATCGTCAGATAACGCGTCACTCTGACGGGATGATAGTACTTTTTCCAGGCGTCAACCCAGCTTGCGTCATCGTTTGTCTTTACGAAAACGTTCGCCTTGCCAGGATTCAAACCGAATTCTGCCAACCCCAAAACTTTTTGCTTCAAATCGCGCGAAAGCTCAACGACTGGTTTGCTTTCAGGAAAATAAGTAATAATCTTTAAATCGTCATTTCCGTTTTCATCATCAAACTGCACGCCGCCTGCACCGTTTTGCATCAAAATTTCAACGACTGCATCGCTTGCTTCAAGGGTCGTTTCAACGACCAGTTCTGTCCATTCCAAAATAATTCCTCCAGTTAGAATTTGGGATAATGCAAAGACTGTCTTGGATATTCAGACTCTGCATTTTTCAATAATCGGCTGAATTCTTCATCTGACCATTCGAGTTCAAAAATTTCATCTTCATCGTCTGCAAAAAACTTCAAGAGATCCCTTGTCCCGTTGTCCATAATGATCTGTAAATAGGTCAAAAAAGCCTTTCCGTACGCAAGACTCCAACCTTCCTTGCCGTCAAACGCAAGACATGCCAAAAAATCATCCGCATCGTATCCTGCAAGGCCTTTTTTTCCGTCATAGATCAAAATCGCATCGCTGAATGCGATAATCGGTTCATCCGACAATATTCCGTCCGCATCTTCCATCTGCTGCCCTGCTTTGTTTTCGATATAAAAAACCAGATCGACGACAAACGAATGACCCTTTTTGTCCCAGTCAAGCGAAACGTCGCCTTTGAAATCCAGGGCGTCCAATCCCTGTTTCAAAAATTCCAAAAGATCCTGCCGTGCCATAAAAACATCCCTTCTGCACATATAGATAGCTTAATGATACCTTAAACATGACGAAAATGACAAGAAGGTAGGGAGAAAATAATGAAAACGGGAATAAGAAAACGTATGAGATTATTTTCGCTTGAGAAAAAGAAGATATTTTTTCAACAAAGTTATATTTGTTAATGGTTGATTTGAGAAGATTGTCGCTTGGAAGCAGCGTAAGTTGGGAGATGTATCAGAAATAATCGGTGGAGGGACACCTGGTACAAATCATCCTGAATATTGGGATGGCGATATAGACTGATATTCTCCTGCCGAAATATTAGATCAAATCTATGTAAAAAGAAGCCGAAGAAGGATAACCCAGCTCAGCTATGACAATAGCTCTGCAAAACTTTTGCCGACTGGAACAGTATTGTTTACATCCTTTAATTATATTATAAAGATTACAAGCGACTCAATCTGTCGTCTTGATAAAATGTTCCATTTTCTCCCGACGCCCTGCATTTCTCAAAAAAACAACTGTTTTCTTCCCTGTTTTCTGATAAACTAAAAGTGATAAACAAATTTATGGGAGTGATTTCCTTTGGCAAAATATAAAATGATTCTCGATCTCGATACCGGAATCGATGACGCGCTCGCCATCGCATATGCGTTGGCCGCACCCGAATGCGATCTGATTGGAATCGTCGGCTCATACGGCAACGTTTTGGTCGAAAACGGTGCCCAAAACAGCCTTAACCTGCTTGAAATGCTCGGACATCCCGAGGTTCCGGTCTTTTGCGGTCTTTCGCACTCTTCAACGACGAAGAGCTTTTCCGTCATGCCGATCAGCGCGCAGATTCACGGCAAAAACGGCGTTGGCGAGGTCGAATTGAAGAAGGCCAAGCGTCAGGTCGAAAAAATGTCAGGCGTCGACTTCTTCATTGAAGCGGCTCACAAATATCAGGGACGGCTTTTGATCGTTCCGACCGGTCCTTTGACAAATCTTGCCGCTGCCATCAAAAAAGATCCGTCGATCGTCGATCTGATCGGCCACGTTACTTTGATGGGCGGTGCTCTGACGGTTCCAGGCAACGTTACGCCCGTAACGGAAGCTAATATTAATCAGGATCCGGAAGCTGCCAATGAAGTCTTCAGAAGCAATCTTCCTTTGACGATGATCGGTCTTGACGTGACGACGAGAACCCTTCTGACGAAAGAAGACACGAAGAAGTGGCGCGAACTTGGCACCGTTGCCGGGGAAAAGTACGCTGACATCACCGATTACTATATCGATGCCTACAAGGTCACAAGCCCTCATCTTGGCGGTTGCGCTTTGCATGATCCTCTGGCAGCAGCCGCAGCAGTCGATCCGAGCCTCGTCGACACGATCTACCTGAACATGAAGGTTGATACGCAAGGCGCTTACGCCGGCCGCACGATCGGTGACGAAACAAGAATCAACGATGACGCAAGGCAAACGCAAGCTGCCGTAAACGTCGACAAGGAACGATTCGTCAGAACATTCATGAAGTATCTGACCGACTTGTTTGCCAAAAACTGACAGAAGGGGGCCTCAATTTGTACATTGCAGGAATTGCCCTTTATGTCGCATGGTTTTTGTTGGCGATTCTTAAAATCAGCAATCAACCCCAAAACCGGAAATTTTCATATAAAAGGGCCTTTTTCGGATCAAAGCTGTGGTTCACCAACCTCAGAAATCTGATGCTTTTGGCATCCCTGTACCTGATTTTCGTCTTTGCGCCGTTAAAAACGGTCTTTTTGCTGTTGCTGCTCAGTTTGACGATTCTTCTTTTGCTTTCGCTCAGAAACTTTTTTTTGCGAATCGCCAATCCGTACGTTGATCTGCTGCTCGTCTTGTCAAGCGCGGGTCTTTTGATCGTTCTTTCCACGCTGACGCTAAAATTGTAGGAGGGATTTTATGCGCAGAAGCTATAATGCTTTAATCATCATCCTCGCCATGATTTCGATTATCTTCAGCATGCTTGACATCAGCGGAGTCATCAGCATCGTTCAGAAGCCTTACGTCTACATCGATGCTTCAATCTGGCTGGTTTTTGTCTTCGACTACTTTTACGGACTGATGGCCGCCAAAGACAAACGTTTCTACTTCAGGACCCATATCTGGGATTTGCTGGCAATCATCCCGCTGAATACGCTCTTCTCATTTTTCAGATTCAACCGAATTTTCAAGCTCGTTTCGCTGCAGCGCGTCCTGCTTGCCTTTCGATTTGCACGTTTGGCCGGAATCATCGGCAAGCTTCAACTTAAACTAAAAACGTTTTTGAAAACAAACAACATTGTCTATCTCTTTTACGTCTGCGGAATCATGCTGTTGGTGTCATCATTCATTTACTCGCTTTCAGAGCACGTTTCGCTGGGAAATGCATTCTGGTGGGCACTTGCAACCGTTTCGACCGTCGGCTACGGAGACATTTCGCCACATACCTTCATGGGTCGCTTTGCCGCCGCCTTGCTGATGCTTTTGGGCGTAGGTTTTATCGGGATGCTGACGAGCACTTTGACAAAATTCTTTACCGAAGAGCATAAAAAAAGCGAATTTGTCCAGATTATGCATGAGCTTCACAAGCTCGAGCGCCAGAACGAGGAACTTTCAATCAGAATTACAGCGCTTGAGCAGCAGATACATAAAAACGAATGCGAAAAAAATAAGGATTGAGGCTTTGCCTCAATCCTTATTTTGGTTATTTTTCGACTGAAATGATCTTGACCTGCATGTCTCCGCCAGGAGTTTCAACGGTCACCGTTTCACCGACTTTATGTCCGACCAATCCCTTGGCAATCGGAGATTCGTTTGAAATCTTGCCGTTGAACGGATCAGATTCTGCAGCACCAACGATTTGGTAGGTTTCCGGTTCATCGTCTTCTTCTTGGAAAGTTACGGTCTTGCCGATTGCAACCTCATCTTCTGCGATGGCGCCATTGTCGATAATCTCGGCATGGTTGAGCATGTTCGTAACTTCTTTGATGCGACCTTCAAGAATGGATTGTTCGTTCTTGGCAGCCTCATACTCTGAATTTTCGGAAAGATCGCCGAAAGAACGCGCAATTTTGATGCGTTCAATAATCTCTGCACGTTTCGTCGTTCTTAATTCTTCAAGTTCTTTTTCAAGCTTTTCTTTTCCTTCCAACGTCATTGGAAATGTTTTTTCTTCAGCCATAGCACACCTCTAAAACTATTAAATTAGGCTCTTCAAAAGCCTATAAGCAAGGATAATTATATCACAATCATTAAAAATTGTCAGAATTAATCATTAACGTTCGTCTTGTTGATGATGTCGCGGACCTTTGTTACCAAAATAT
>JBHADD010000199.1:0-3490 GCA_041854925.1 Ligilactobacillus sp.
GATGGAGTGGAGGAGAAAAGAAGAATAAAAATGAAATCATGGAAAGCTATTAAAGATATATTTATTGGAGGAATTAACTATGAAAAAGAAGATTACAGATGAAAACGGAAAAGTATATGTGGAAAAGAAACCATTTTATAAAAAAGGATGCTTTTGGATTCTGGCAGTCATTGCAATAATTATTATCGGTGCCGTTGCCGGTGGCGGAGATGACAGCAGCAGTGATAAATCGTCACGAAGCAGCAATGCTGAAACATCGCATAAAAAAGATGACAGAACTATTTCGAAAAATGCGGAACTGAGAAAGAAGTTTGATGCAATCGTCGTTGGCGATCTGATGAGCAACGGAGATGGCGGGACATCTTTGACCGACGTTGAAAAATCATTGGGCAAGCCCGTTTCCACGTCAACAACCAATCTTCAAAACGTCAAAGTTAAAGATGAAACGTGGACTAAAGACGGTGTGACTGTCACGGTTCAGTTTAATGATGACAAGACGGTTTCAAAAGACATAACCGGTTTCAAATTTACGCGTTCGCCCAAGCTTGACTTGAAGGCATTCGATTCAATCGCAGACGGGGCCAATTATGACGATGTCGTCAAGCAATATGGGGAACCTGACAATTTAAATGAAATGAAAATAAGCGGTGAAACGACGCTCAATGCAACGTGGGTCACAGGAACCAAGGGCGGCACGGCAACGTTGACGTTTGAAAACGGAGGGATGACGAGCAAGACGCAGGTTGATTTGAAGTAGGAAAATTGGTTGGAATGACGAATTTTTTCATCAAAATTTAAAAAAACATTTACATTTCAGAAAACGTATTCATGGTGATAAATAGGTATTTTAAGGGGTTAAAAAAGCATTGTGAAAGTGTTATCATATATTAAAATGAATATTTTATGAGGAGTGGTTGGTATGAGAAAAAACCAAGAACCGTACAACATCGGTTTGGATATTGGCACTAGCTCCATTGGATGGTCAATAATGAATGATAATTTTGATCTGATGAGAGTCAAGGGCAAAAAAGGCATCGGGGTACGATTGTATAACGAAGGACAGTCTGCTGCTGAAAGAAGAATGCATCGGACTGCCAGACGTCGATATGGACGAAGAAAATGGCGTCTAAGGTTGTTGGAAGATTTTTTTGATGAACATATGGCCGAAGTAGACGATACTTTTTTTGCAAGACTTAAAAATTCCAACATATCTCCAAAGGATGATAAAAAATATCGGAAATCATTGCTTTTTCCAAAGTCAAAAGGCGTCACGTACCAAGATGATGGCGAGTTTTACAAAAAATATCCGACAATGTACCATCTGCGCTATGCACTGATGACTGAGCATCGAAAATTTGATCTTAGGGAAATATATTTGGCATTTCACCATATGGTCAAATATCGCGGTAATTTCTTATATGATACCAGCGTCGATTCTTTTGAAGCAAAGAACCTTGATATTAAGGGAAAATTTGATGAGATTAATGATTTGCTCTCGAGTTATACGGATTTTTACGTTGATAACAGCAATGCAGCGCTAGTTGAATCAATTTTGTTGGAAAGAAATACGACCAGAAAAGATAAGTCAAAAAAGATTGCCAAACTTCTTCACGTAGAAGACAAAGAAAAGGTCAAGAATAAAAAAGCCAAAGATTTAGCAACTCAAATCTCTAATGCTGTTTTGGGTTTGAAATGCAATTTTCATCTGATTTTTGAATTGCAACAGAAGTATTCTTTTGATTTGTGTTCGGAAAAAACTGAAGAAAATATTGCAAACTTGTCAGAGGTGCTTGATGAAAATCAAAAGATGTTACTGATGATTTTGAAAGAAATTCAAGATCAAGTAATGCTGAATGCATTCGTTCCGTCGGGAATGAGTTTATCTGAGGCAATGATGCAAAAGTATGATGACTATGGTGAGCAGTTGAAAATATACCACGGGCTCGAACATAGCGTTTCTGATGATTCAGCAGCCGAATTACGTGGTGCGTATCGTGATTATAATGACAATATAGCAAAAAGAGATGAGTTTTATAATAAGCTTAAAAAAATATTATCTGACATGGACAAAGAAAACGTTAATCAAGATGTGTTAGAATCTTGCGGCAAGTTAAAGAAACTCATAGACGAAAACAAGCTTTTTATCAGACAGCGAACGGCAGCAAATGGTGTTTTGCCGCATCAACTGCATCAAATAGAGATGCGTAAAATTATTGATAATCAAAAAGAGTATTACCCTTGGCTTGCTGAGCCGAACCCGAACGAAAAGAGAAGGGTTTACTCGAAGTACAAAATTGAGGAATTGATTGCTTTCAGAATTCCGTATTATGTTGGACCGTTA
Organism: Ligilactobacillus sp.; assembly: GCA_041854925.1. Classification (GTDB taxonomy): domain Bacteria; phylum Bacillota; class Bacilli; order Lactobacillales; family Lactobacillaceae; genus Ligilactobacillus. The sequence goes on from JBHADD010000199.1 coordinate 2,342, forward strand.
GTTGATCCCAACAACGCTGACAAAAACAAAGAAGCACGTTTTTCTTGGATGGTTCGCAAAAAGGACGGCGAAATTACTCCATGGAATTTTGATGATAAAGTTGATAGGGCAGAGTCCGCTAACAATTTTATAGAACGGATGAAGAGCAAGGATACTTATCTTCTTGGTGAAGATGTTGTTCCAAAAGAAAGCATGCTTTATCAAGAATATGAAGTTCTGAATGAGTTGAATAATGTAAGAATTAATGACAATGGGTTAAGTGATTCGTTTGAAGATGTCAAGTTAAAACAAGCAATCTATAATGATTTATTTAAAAAGCAAAAAATTGTTAAAATCACAGACTTACAAAATTATCTTGTTCAAAATCATAAATATTTGGTCAAACCAAAAATCAGCGGATTGGCCGATGAAAATCGTTTCTTATCATCTTTGAGCACATATAGCGATTTAAAAATAATTTTTGGTGACAAAGTTGATGACAGGACATATTTTAACGATTTTGAAAAAATGGTGGAATACTCTACGGTATTTGAAGACGGCCATGTTTATAATCAAAAGCTTGATGAATTTACCTGGCTTACTAAAGAAGAAAAGCAAAAAATCGGAAAGAAACGTTATCGTGGTTGGGGAAAGTTGTCCAAAAAGTTGTTAACAGGTCTGCGCGACAAAAATAATCATACGATAATGGATAATCTGTGGGAAACCAATCGAAACTTTATGCAGATTCAAACAGCAGATGAATTTCCAAAACAAATTGCCGAAGAAAACGAAAGGCATTTGAAAGGAAGCGTTAGTGACGCAATAAATGACATGTATACGTCTCCGGCCAATAAAAAAGCAATCAGGCAAGTTTTAAAGGTGGTCGACGATATACAAAAAGCAATGGGATACGCACCATCTTCAATTTCATTGGAATTTGCTCGTGAAGACGGGCCGTCCGTAAGGACAGTGTCGAGAGCGAACAGAATGAAGTCCATATATGAAAAGTACGCTTCTGAAGTTAGCGAAGAAGTGATGAAGGATCTGGACGGCGTGATCAAGGATAAGAAAGGCTTGAATGACAGGTTATATCTTTATTTTGAACAACAGGGAAAAGATATGTATTCTGGTCATCCGCTTGATTTCGACAAAGTAATCAGTGGTCAAGAA
>JBHADD010000200.1:0-2758 GCA_041854925.1 Ligilactobacillus sp.
CATTAACTGAATTTTAGCATCGGCCGGACTCGTTAATGGTCCTAAAACGTTAAAAAGAGTCCTGATGCCAAGCTCTTTTCTGACGGGGCCTACAAAACGCATTGCAGAATGGTATCGTTTCGCAAACAAAAAACACATGTTGGTTTTGTTTAAAATTTCCCCATTCCGTTCCGGATCAATATCAATCTTGGCACCCAATGCTTCCAGGCAATCGGCCGCTCCGGACTTTGATGACGCAGAACGATTGCCGTGCTTTGCAACAGGAATGCCCGCCGATGCAATGACAAACGAGGCAGTCGTCGAAATATTGAACGAATCAGAACCGTCGCCGCCGGTTCCGACAATCTCTGCCACTTTGCGATTCGTCTGCAATTTTGTCCCTGCAGCTCGCATTCCTTCGGCACTGGCCGCAATCTCATCAATGGTTTCACCTTTCATTGCCATCGAAACAAGATATGCTGATGTTTGAACGGGAGTTGCCGTTCCGTTCATCAATTCCGTCATTGTCGTGCGCGCTTCTTCATAAGTAAGATCTTCATTTTGTGCTGCCTTTTTGATAACTGATTCAATCATTTTTCATGCCTCCAAAAATTCTCGATTATTTTTTTACCGTCTTCCGTCATTATCGACTCAGGATGAAACTGTACCCCATAAATTGACTTATCGCTGTTTTACACGGCCATAATTTCTTGATCATCAACAGATGCAGCCGTTATTTTCAGCTCGCTTGGCAAACTGTCGGGATCTGCCGTTAAAGAATGATACCTGGCAGCCGTGAATTCGCTTTTAATTCCTTTAAAAAGATTCGACTTTGAAACGATTTTTACCTGACTCGTTTTGCCGTGCATCAACTGTTTGGAATGAACGATTTTTCCTCCAAATGCTTGGCAGATTGCCTGATGTCCTAAGCAAACTCCCAAAATAAGAGCGTTTCCTGCAAATCGTTTAATCAAATCAAGGCAAATACCGGCATCATCAGGTCGTCCCGGACCCGGTGAAAGAACGATTGCTCCGCCGTAAATTCCCCGTTTGCTTTCTTCCAATTCTTCGATAATTTCACACGCTCTGAATTTTGGTGCTCCTGAAAGCGTTCCCGCAGGCAAAACGGCATCGATAACGTCAAGTCCATCCTTTTTATCCAAAATTTCCGCGACAACAGTTGACCCTAGATGCATTACTTGTGAGAAACGTTCAATTTCCATGTGTTTTTCGACTTTTACCGTTCCGATTTTCGCAACTTTTCCAAGGTCATTGCGTCCAAGATCGACCAGCATCTCGTGTTCAGCTCGTTCCTTGCTGCTTTTTTTAAGTTCTTTTTCAAACATCAGATCCTCTTCCTCATTTTTGCCCCTTCTCCTTGTTCCTGCCAAAGGAAAAGTCGCCAATTTGCCATTTTCAGATCTGATAAGCGTTTCAGGAGAAGCTCCGGCAATTTCTTCATCTGAGGTCGATAAATAAAACATATACGGTGAAGGGTTTTCGACACGCAAGACGCGATAAGCATCAAACAGACTTCCTGTAGCTTTTGCCTGAATCGGATTCGACAAAATCATTTGGAAAATATCGCCAGCAAAAATATGTTTTTTTGCTTCTTCAACTTTTTCAGAATACTCTTGAAGATAAAATCCCGTTTCAAGACTGCTTTTTAGCTCAAGCTTTTCAAATTCGAACCGCTCCTCTCCCGCAAGCACGTTGCGCAATTTTTTTAATTTTTTCTTGGCAGCTTCAAGCGATTCATCAAGTTCAGCAGGATTTACGTTTGCTATCAAAACGATTTTTTGCCGGTAATGATCAAAGACAACCGTTTCGTTAAAAAACATCAGGTCCAAATCGTTAAAGTCTCCCTTATTTGTCAGTTTTAGTTTTGGTTCGCCGTATTTCAGATAATCATAAGCAAAATACCCGACCAAACCGCCTGTAAACGGTGGCATCTCAGACAATACCGGGCTTTTATTTGCTTCAATCAGCTTGCGCAAAAAAATGCGCGGGTTATCTTCATCTGGTTTTGCTTGACTGGTCTTTTCTCCGTTTTTATAAAATAATTGCTTGATTTTGCCGTTGTTGCAAACAATCTCCATTTCAGGATTACAAACAATGAACGAATATCTGCCCCAACGTTCATCTTGACTTGCACTTTCAAACAGATAACATCTTTGACTCACATTTCTCAGTTTTTTCAATGTCTCAACCGGAGTAGTCACGTCAGCATACATCTCAATCGCAACCGGGATTCGATGATACTTCTTCTCGACTGCCATCTTTTTTAACTGCTCATATTTAGGATACACGCTTTTCATCCTCCTTATAAAAAAGACCCGCCCCTGCAAGCATGAATAATGCTTGTAAGGACGAGTCAACCCGCGGTGCCACCTTCTTTATGATTGCTAAATCATCTTCTCGAAATCTGTAACGTCGATCACGCGTCATGGAATACTCAAGCCCTGCTCTTTGACCATGCCCTCAACAGTCCATTTGACAGCCGACACGATTCGGATTCCAGCACCCCGAACTCTCTTGACGCACTTTTCTGCCTTTATCTCTGTTTCAAAGGTTTAGATATTTTGAGAAAGCCGTGATGTCGGAAAAAAAACGACCGCATCATCCATGCGGTCGTCAATAAAGATTGTACCAGCATAGGCTTTCCCTTGATTGTTAAACAAACAAAAGCAAACCTACACTGAAATGATGTAAGTTTACTCTAAGCTATGCCAGACTTGCCAAGTTTTAAATAACATCTTCATAGTACAATCTTCCTTTC
>JBHADD010000201.1:0-3182 GCA_041854925.1 Ligilactobacillus sp.
GCACTTGGCTCTCTTTTTTTTATCAATTTACACCATTATACGGGCATAACCCGCTGCACCTGACCAAAACGTTGATTTCTGAGATTTGCCCGTAATCTAAGAACGAAATGCTTTGGCGAAGGTAACCGAGTAGAACATTTTTTCAATTTTTCGAGATTTTGTTCTACTTTCAGGGCCGCGAGTCCCATTTCCGGATAGTCAGGTAGACAAAAAAGAGGCATCCCCCCGTTTTTTTGTCTACTTTCAGAACCGCGCGCTAAAGCAGGATTCCGGTCAAAGCCACGATCAACAAAATTGCTCAAAGGCAGACTGCGTTTACTGACAAAATGACGTTCTCTAAAATTTGTCCGTAAATGCCTTAAGCGTCGATTACATCACAATGATTCCGCTGATTCAAGAGGCATCAAGTCAGCGTTCGTTGCCGTCAGCCCTTTATTTTTCAAAAAATCGGATGCATGAAAATTGCAGATGGAAGGTCGTCACGCTTCCGATATCCACATAAATGCATAAAAAACAAAAAACGTCGCTAAAAATGCATAAATATATTGACAAACCCCGTATATAAGTTTAAAATATGCAATATCGAAACAGTTAAGGAGTTAATTACTATGAAAAAACGATGACGAAAAGGGCAAATGACGTCTCGTAACTTATCAGGATTGGTTGTGCACCTATCAGCATGGAATCAGGCACAACGTTAAATATTGGAGGAAATTGATATGGAAAAGAATATGATTAAGAAGTTTACGCTTGGGATTGCTTCAGTTTGTGCACTTGGTTTGATTCTTTGCGGATGCGGAAAGAAATCATCAGATAATTCGGTTCAAGAGATCAAGGACAACAAGACTTTGACCATCGGGACTTCAGCAGACTTTGCTCCGTTCGAATTTCCGATCGTTAAAAATGGCAAAAAAGAAATTACCGGCTATGACATCATGCTTGCGCAAAAAGTTGCCGATAAGCTTGGCGTTAAGCTTAAGATCGTCAATACGGAATTTCCGTCGCTCATCTCTGAACTTCAAAATGACAAGGTCGATCTTGTTTTGAGTGGCATGACGAAGACGGCCAAGCGTGCAAAAGTCGTTGATTTTTCAAAGCCTTACTACACGGTTGAGAATGTCATGCTTGTTCAAAAGAAGGATGCTGACAAGTATAACAAGATCAGCGATATGAAGGGCAAGCAAATCGGTGCTCAGCAATCAACAACACAAGAAGACATTGTTAAAAAGCAAATGAAGGACGCCAGTCTCGTGACGGAATCCGTGACGACGAGTCTTGCGACAGAGCTTAAAAACGGCAAGATTGACGGGCTTGTTTTGGAAAATGCAATTGCCAATAATTACGTAAAGCAAAATCCTGACAAGTATGCGATTGCCAAGGTGAAATTGACAACCGGCAAAGATATTGAATCATACAGCGTTGCCGCCAAGAAGGGCGATAAGAAGCTGATCAAGGTCGTTAACGAGGTTATCGACAAGATTCAAAAAGACGGTACTTCAGGCCAAATGCTTCAAGAGGCTCAGAACTTGCAAGCCAAGTACGGCAAGTAATGGGGAGGATCTAAGATGTTTGACTTTTTAGGTCGCTATTACCCAGCCTTTCTTGAAGGTACTGCACAAACGATTATCATCTCGATCATTGCAAGCATTATCGGCATTTTGATCGGCTTGCTGCTGGTTTTGATGAGAATTTCCGACAATAAGGTTCTGACGGCGATTTCTCGCGTCTATATCTCGGTTGTTCGTGGAACTCCCTCGATGATTCAAGTTATGCTGATTTATTATTCTTTGTCGAAAATTTTGAGCATCCCGCCGATTCATATCCTGGGTGCCAGTCTTGATCGCGTTTTGCCAGGTTCGATTGCTCTCGGGTTAAATTCAGGGGCTTATACGGCGGAGATTTTCCGCTCGGGGATTATTTCGATTCCGAAGGGTCAAACGGAGGCCGGCCTGTCATTAGGAATGACGCGTCATATGGTAATGTTTGAAATCGTTTTGCCGCAAGCGGTCAGAAATGCTCTTCCGGCAATGGGAAATGAGTTTATCTCTTTGATCAAGGAATCTTCCGTTCTGTTTTATATCGGCGTTCAGGAAGTTACGGCACAAGCTTTGGGTGTTGGCGGAACGTTGTATGACTTTGTTCCTCCTTTGATCGTTGCTGCTGCCATCTACTTCGTATTGACGTTTACGTTATCATGGATCATTGGATATTTTGAAAAGAAAATGAGTCGCAAATATACGCGCCTGGCCTGAAAAACTCCCTAACACACATGATGTCGGCGGGCGCAACTACAAAACAGCGTCATGTTGCCCCATGGCGCTGTTTTAATTTGTTTTTTAGGTGCAAAGAAGATTCGCCGGCTAACATTTGATGCGAGCAAACGGAGATTCAGGCTAAAATTTGTCTAGTGAATAAATAATCATTTTTTCACTAAAATTCATAAAAAATTCATATTGAACTTGTAATATAAACCCATATCTTGAAAGAAATTTCAAGATAGTTCCTTTTCCCAAAGGAACCATTGTATTGCACGCTTCCCCAGTGTTGCAATATAATCGAATACTCCATATAACCTTTTTCTCTCTGGCCTTTCCTCGGCTGGAGAGTTTTTAGTTGTGTTTTCAGGTAAGAAAAACATTACTTGAAAATGTTCTAATTCTTGACGGCATGGAAATAAAGAAAACAACTGGAAATCGCTTTTGCCCAAAGATGATTGTTATTCTATAAAAATGTACTTCGGATGATGATTATAATAAAAAATACTATAATTACTCTATGCGGTATGTAATTGAGCAAAAATAAAATTTGTGCATAAATATTAATAATGGCCGTTTAATTTCGGGCGGTTTCAGAGAACGTAAAATAAAAAATATAAACATATATGAATCAATATAAGGGCGAGATAAGAAGGCAACGTTTCATCCAAGCTAGGACGTTGTCTTTTTGTTCGTTTTGATATACGGGAACCGACTCTTTTTGGGGTATTCCCGTCATATCAGAAAATTGTTTTCCGTATATGAAAAAAACCCGGATGAGAACTGATGTACTATGTCCTGTCAAGTATACAGTTCAAATATAAAATTTTAACTAACAAGACACGGCTTGATTGCGGAACTGTTCTGCGGTCAGGCCGTTTTTGGACGCATAGGCACGTTTCCTGTTGAAATAGTCTACTGCGTCCC
>JBHADD010000202.1:0-6287 GCA_041854925.1 Ligilactobacillus sp.
CTTTGCCGTTTTGGTTGATGTCAGTATACTCCAAGATGCCATGGTTGTTGAACGGCTTTCGATAATAATTCTTCAATGCAAGGTTTTCAGAAATCGTCATCGGCAAAACGAGTCCGACGACTTGACGGTCTTCCGGAATGTACCCGACGCCTGCCTCAGTGATTTCTCTGACCGGATGGTTGGCATATTCTTTGCCATTGATCTTGACCGAACCGGATTTGATTTTGCGCATTCCGGTCAAAGCATCGATCAATTCGCTCTGACCGTTGCCGTCAACGCCCGCAACCCCAACGATTTCGCCGGTGTGAACCGTAAGATCGAGATTCTTGACTGCTTGAAGTCCATGTTTTTCAACATTCAGCCCTTTAACTTCGAGAACCGCCCTTGACTGATCAACCTCTGCTTTGTCGACCGTCGTTCTGATTTTTCTTCCGACCATCATTTCGGCCATCTTTTCTTCGGCAACGTCTGCGACCATCACGTCATCAATGACGTGACCGGCACGAATCACGATGCAGCGATCGGCAGCCTCCTTGATTTCTTTGAGCTTGTGCGTGATGAAGATGATGGATTTTCCTTCATCGGCCAGTGCGCGAAAAATTTTCATCAGCTGATCGATTTCCTGGGGCGTCAATGCGGCAGTCGGCTCATCGAAGATGAAAATGTTGGCCTTGCGATACAAAGCCTTCATAATTTCGACGCGTTGCTGCATCCCGACCGTAATATCAGCAACTTTGGCTTTCAGATCGATGTCAAGCTGATATTTTTCAGCTAATCGTTCAATTTCCTGTGAAGCTTTTTTGTAGTCGATTCTGCCGCCCTTGAGCGGTTCTTCACCCAAAATAATGTTTTCCAGCACGGTAAATGCAGGGATCAGCATGAAGTGTTGGTGAACCATGCCGATTCCGAGCTTCTTAGCATCGCGCGGGCTTTCCATTTCGACTTCTTTTCCTTCAACGAGAATCTGACCTTCAGTCGGTTTTAAAAGTCCGGAAAGCATTCCCATCAATGTTGACTTGCCGGCGCCATTTTCTCCCAAGAGAGCTAAAATTTCGCCTTTGTGCAATGTAAGAGATATATCGTCATTGGCTTTGAAATTGCCGAATTTCTTCGTGATATGTCTCATTTCAACGACGCCTGTACTCATATTTTCCTCCTAAATTTGATGCGTTCTTCCATAAAAAAGGTGAAGTACCGGCTGATCTTAAAAACCAATACTCCACCCGATTGCTCCTTGAAGGAGCAGCATTTCTACGCAAATTATTTTGCTTTAACCGTCAAGTCGCCCTTGATGATCTTTTGCTTGTATTGTTGAACAACCTTCCAAGCAGAGTCTGACATGTTGTCGTTTACCAAATCAACGCCCTTGCTCTTAAGATCATAGGTAACGGTCTTACCACCAGGGAACTTGTCTTTCATAGCTTTGTTTGCGATATCTTTTGCGGCATTGCCGACTTCCTTAACAGCAGATGCAAGTGTAACGTTTCCGCCCTTGTATGCGCCGTCAGCTTTTTGGTCCTGATCAACGCCGATAACCCAAACTTTTTTGCCGTTCTTGGCAAGGTTCTTTGCAGCCGTAAATGCGCCCGCACCAGTACCGCCGGCAGCGTGGAAGATAACGTCTTCACCGTTGTTGTACATTGCCGTTGCCATTGACTGACCTAAATCGGCCTTCGTAAATGAGCCTGCATATTTGACGTCAACCGTAATCTTTGGATTTACGGCATGAACGCCTTGGATGAAACCTTTTTCGAAGGTTGTAATAACGTCGCTCTTAACCCCGCCCAAAAAGCCGACCTTGTTCGTCTTCGTCGTTTCTGCAGCAGCAACGCCTGCCAAGAATGAAGATTGTTCTGACTTGAACGTTACGGAAGCAACGTTCTTGCCGGAAACGACGTCATCAATAATAACAAAGTTCGTCTTAGGATTTTGCTTGGACGTCTTCTTGATGACCGGGGCAAGCTTGTAGCCGATTCCGAAGATCGTGCCATACTTGGCCTTGATCAATTTATTGATGTTTGGAGTGAAATCTGCATCAGAGTTTGATTGTGCGTAGTTGTAGCCATTTACGCCCTTTTCAAGCTTGTTTTCTTTCCCCCATGCTTCAAGACCTTCCCAAGCTGACTGGTTGAAGGACTTATCATCAATACTGCCACCGTCTGTTACCAAAGCAGCCGTGTGTTTTGCCTTTGCGGAACCGGAATTACCGTTGCCACAGCCAACGAGAACCGTGCCGAGCATCAATGTTGCCGCAATGGCCGAAGCGATTTTTTTGTTAATGTGCATTATAGTACACCCTCCAAAACAGATTAATCAATTTACAAATTTTAGTATACATTGTTTTTTTGTAAAATCAATATAATTCTCTAAAATTTTTTCCTAACGTTCGTTTTTAATAGGTTTTAAAACGTACGTAAACCGTGGTATAATCGTAATATTGTGCGGATTATGGATAGGTAAAAGGTTTTACCTGAAACCATTTTTCCCAATCAGCTCTAATAGTTCGTATTTTTACGATATCTCATGGAGGAACAGACATGTCTAAAAAAGTTTATTTCAGTCAAGACGGCGGTGTCGATGACATTATTTCGCTTTTCTTGCTTCTTCAAATGGATGATATTGATTTGATCGGAATCGGAGTCATGGGAGCAGACAGCTACCTGAAGCCAGCCGAAGAAGCAAGCCGAAAAGTCATCGACCGTTTTGGTCACGGCAAAAAACTCGAGGTCGCCTGTTCGAATGCTCGTGCAGTCCATCCTTTCCCGACAAAATGGCGCCTTGATGCCTACTCTGAAAATTCTTTGCCTATCCTGAACGAATCCGGTGAAATAAAGACCCCTAAAGCTCCACTTGCGGCCGATGATGATCTGATCGAAAAACTGATGAATTCAAACGAACCTGTTACGCTTTTGTTTACCGGCCCGCTCAGCGATCTTGCAAGCGCATTGAAAAAGAAACCGGAAATTGAAGACAAGATAGCAGAACTCATGTGGATGGGCGGAACCTTCCAGGAACGCGGCAACGTTGCCGAACCCGATTGCGACGGAACGCAGGAATGGAACGCCTTTTGGGATCCCGAAGCCGTTTCAACCGTTTTTTCAAGCGGCATCAAAATCACGATGGTCGCTCTCGAAAGCACACACAACGTTCCTCTCACGCCGGCCGTGCGCATGTCATGGGCCAAGGATCGCCGTTACCCCGGCATCGATTTTATCGGCAACAGCTATGCCTTCGTCCCGGAACTCAGCATGTTTGAAACAAACTCAACCTACTTCTTGTGGGACGTTTTAACGACATGTGCTTTGAAAGACCCGACTCTGATTAAGCAAAAAACTGTTAAATGCAGCGTATATACCGACTTTCCGCGTGACGGACGCACGTACCTTGATGACGACGGAAGAGAAGCTCAGCTTGTCTACGATGTCGACAACAAACGCTTCTTTGACATGATCAAGGAACTGGGCAAAAAAGCCAAATAACGAAATGGGAAAAAGAGACTCGGAAAAAAGTCCCGTTTCTTACCTGAAATAAATGAAATACTGAATGAAGGCTGTCTATTTGCGATTGAATCAGTAAGGCATTTCCCAATGATTTGTCCGTAAATTTTTGACCATTATGATGATTTACGGACAAATGCTCTATTTTCATCGATGCGTCCGTAAACGGCAGAGCCTTTGCCAAATGCAGCGACTGATAAATCAGTGCGCCAAGCTCTCAGTCAAATTTACCGCCAAACTATTTTGGGTTATTTCCATCATGGAAGGCGATCGTCATGCAGACGCGAAAAACCGGATGATTTGCAATTGATTGCAAATTATCCGGTTTTTTAATTTGAAGCATAGTTTTTTCCCGGCCTCTTTTTGAACGATTTTGTTGGTCTGATCAGAAATTTGCTAACGTGAAAATCAGTACCGCTGAAGTGGCCGCATGCTCTGCATTTTTCAACGAAAACTCAAACAGCCAATCACGCATGCGACTTGACTTTATCTGAAATTTCCCTGCTTGAATCTTTTTGCCCGTACAAAATGCGCAGACTGTTCAAAACGGCGAGCACGGTCACGCCAACGTCCGCAAAGACGGCCTGCCACATTCCGGCAATTCCTAGGGCTCCAAGAACCAGGCAGATTGCTTTTACGCCCAACGCAAAGCTGATGTTTTCCCACACGATTTTTCTGGTTCTGACCGCAATTTTCATGACGCACACGATGGCAGAAGGCTCATCTGACATCAACACGACGTCTGCGGCTTCAACGGTAGCATCAGACCCAAGCGCCCCCATGGCGATTCCGACATCGCTTTGAGCAAGAACCGGCGTGTCGTTCAACCCGTCGCCAACGAATGCCAGCTTGGATTGATCGTCAAGCTCTGCTTTTAGTTTCTCAACTTCTTCCAGCTTGTCTTGCGGCAAAAGCTCCGTTTTAACGTCGTCTAACCCGAGTTCATGCGCCACTCCTTCACCGACCTTGCGAGCATCGCCGGTCAGCATCACGATTTTTTGAACGCCGGCAGCATGCAGATCGCTCACTGTCTCTTTTGAATCTTCCTTGATGACGTCAGCTACTTCCAAGCTTCCGGCGTACTTTCCATCATACGCCACGTAAACTTGGGTTCCGATTTCAGATTCCGGCAACTCTGTTTCGAGAATGACTTTTTTCATCAGCTTGGCGTTGCCGCAATAAATCGTTTTTCCGTCATGCTTTGCACTGACGCCCAAACCGACCAGTTCTTCGCTGTCAGAAACGTCGCCTTTTTTCAGTTCTCCGGCATAGTAATCAACGATTGAACGAGCAATCGGGTGCGGTGAAAACTGTTCGCAGCACGCCGCCAAAAATACCAGCTCTGTTTCTGAAACGCCTTCGTTTGGCAAAACCTTCGTCACTGCAAACTTGCCTTTCGTCAACGTTCCGGTCTTATCAAAAACAAATGTTTTGACGTGAGTAAGTGCTTCAAGATAGTTGCTACCTTTAACGAGCACGCCTGCTCTTGAAGCAGCACCGATTCCGCCAAAAAAGCTCAAAGGAATTGAAATCACCAAAGCGCACGGACATGAAATTACCAAGAAAACCAATGCGCGGTAAAGCCATTCTGTAAATTCTCCGCCCAAAAACAACGGCGGAATCGTCGCAAGCAAAATTGCCCCGAGCACGACGAGCGGCGTATAAATCCTGGAAAATTGCGTAATGAAATTTTCGGTCGGTGCTTTCTTTTCGCTGGCGTTTTCCACCATCTCAAGAATTTTTGCGACCGTTGATTCGCCGTATTCTTTTTCGACTTTGACTTCAAACGTGCTGTTTTTGCAGATCGTTCCGCTCAGAACTTTGTCGCCTTCTTTGACGAATGAAGGCTTCGTTTCGCCCGTCAAAGCAGCCGTATCCAAATATGCGTTTCCTTCAATCACGATTCCGTCAAGCGGAACTTTTTCACCGGGTTTAACCACGATCACGTCGCCAACCTTGATTTTTTCAGGAGAAGTTTCTTTTACCGCATTTCCCAGCTTAAGCCAAGCATGATCGGGCCTGATGTCAAGCAGCGCTGTAATTGAGGAACGCGAATTTTTAACGGCGATGTCTTCGAACAATTCGCCGATTTTATAAAAGAACATTACAAAGACCGCTTCCGGATACTGATTGATCGCAAAAGCACCGATCGTCGCAATCGCCATCAGCGTATTCTCGTTAAACAGTTCGCCGTCCCTTAACCCTTCAACGGCTTCTTTCAAAACGTCAAAGCCGATTATCAAATACGCCATTGCGTACAACACGACTGCGGTCGCGCCCGTCAAAAAGTTTGCCAAAATCAGCAAAATCAGCGTAATCCCCATCTTTTTCAGCGTTTTGCGCTCATCCTCATCGCAATCGTTCCAAAGTTTCTTCATGTCAGACCCTTCTTTCTCGAACAACTTATGAGCATATGTTCATATCTTCAAACAGATTATAGCATTTGAAAAGATCGATGGCAATATGTTTCGTTGATAAAATGCAGGGCGTTGATTTGGGGGAAGCGGGGCGGATAGACTATTGAAGTTGCGGGGTTGATTTTGGACACGCAAGTAAGTGAACGCGGGAAATGTCTCTTTTTTGTCTACCGGACACTCCAAATTCGGTCCGCGCGACCTCGAAAGTAGAACAAAATCTCGAAAAATTGAGAAAATGTTCTACTCGGTTACCTTCGCCAAAGCATTTCGTTCTTAGATTACGGGCAAATCTCAGAAATCAACGTTTTGGTCAGGTGCAGCGGGTTATGCCCGTATAATGGTGTAAATTGATAAAAAAAAGAGAGCCAAGTGC
>JBHADD010000203.1:0-4906 GCA_041854925.1 Ligilactobacillus sp.
ACTTTGCTCATGAATTCTCACCTCTGAGAAATTGTTATTCACATTCTAGCATCATCCGTCCAGAATGTATAGAACAAGTCACCGATGCTTTCCTTCATGAAAAATGCAGTGCTCATAGCGACGGTCTTCTTGGCGATAAACATCGGAACTTGTGTCTCCGAAATAACGTTTAATCAAAAAAGAAAGCCACCGTCACTAGAAAACGCATTCACCGCATCTTCTTAAAAAAGCGACGTCCAAATCGCATGCGCAACTCGGATGCCGCTAAGGAAACGGAAATGCTTTCCGTCTGCCCCTGCCAAGGAATTTAATTATACCATACCTTAGGCGTGATTGTGCAATGCCCTGACGCGAATGACCTCAGGAATCGTCATCAATTCCTTCTCAAGCTCTTCGACTTGTTCTTCGGAAAGAGCGGCCGCATCAATTACCGTATAGGCAATCTTATCGCGCGACCTGTTGATCATGTTGTCGATGTTGATTTCGCGATTTGCCAAGATTGTCGTGATGCGTCCAACCATGTTGGGGATGTTTTGGTGAATCAAAGTCAGGCGAAGCGGTGCCTCAAACGGCATTTCGACCGTCGGAAAATTGACAGAATTGACGATATTTCCCGTTTCAAGATACTTGCGCAAAGTTCTCGCAGCCTGCTTGGCACCGTTGACTTCGGCCTCTTCCGTCGTTCCGCCAAGGTGTGGCGTCACGACCGTTTTTTCATGATTAAGAACTTCAGGAGAACTGAAGTCAGTCATGAAAAGCCTCAGCTTGCCGGAATCAAGCGCTTCGCAGACATCATGATCGTTGACGATTCCGCCGCGCGAATAATTAAGCAAAACTGCCCCGTCCTTCATTTTTGCAATCTCTTTTGCAGAAATCAGATTGCGATTTTGTTCCGTATACGGAATATGAATCGTGACATAGTCGCTGTCATTCAAAACGTCATCCAGGGACTCTGCGCGCGGAATGTCGTTGGAAAGCCTCCAGGCATGCTCAACGGAAATATAAGGGTCATATCCGACAACGTCCATCCCTAAATCATACGCTGCACGGGCAACTTTTGACCCGACGGAACCAAGTCCGATAACGCCTATGCGCTTTCCTTGAAGTTCCGTTCCGTCAAAGTGATTCTTGCCCTTTTCAGTCTGCAGCGAAACATCTGCGCCGCCCATCTTCTTGGCCCATTGAATCGCAGGAATAACGGGACGAGCTGCCAAGATCAAAAGTGCAACGACAAGCTCTTTGACGGCATTGGCATTTGAACCCGGGGTATTAAACACGACGGTTCCCTGATCCGTGCATTTTACAAGTGGGATATTATTGAATCCGGCACCTGCCCGAGCAATCGCAAGCACGTTCGTTCCAAACGCCGTTTTATGCATGTCCTGGCTTCTTATCAGCAAAGCATCCGGCTTTTCCGTTTGATTAACCGTATATGAGTCTTTCGGAAAAACGTCGATTCCTTCCTGAGCAATTACGTTGTAAGTCTTAACATCGAATGTCATTAGTTTTCCCCCTTGACTTCCGTTTCAAATTTTTCCATGAATTCAACCAATGCTTTGACACCCTCCAGCGGAAACGCATTGTACAGGCTGGCCCGCATGCCTCCGACCAAACGGTGACCTTTGAGGTTCTTGAACCCGGCTTCATCTGCCTCTTTGATGAAGCGCTGGTCCAACTTTTCATCGCCCGTAACGAACGGAATATTCGTCGTCGACCGATCGTTTGCAAAGACTGGCGACTTGAACAGTTTGGAATTATCCAAGAATTCATAAAGCAGGCTTGATTTTTCCTCATTGCGCTTTTGTGCGGCATCAACGCCTCCTTCTTCAAGCAGCTGTCTAAAAACGAGACCAGCTGCGTAAATCGCAAAGACCGGCGGCGTATTGAGCGTCGAATGCTTCTTTGAAAGTTTGACATAATCAAGCATCGAAGGCAGGTTTTGACTTTCGTCGAGCAACGAATGCTTGACGATCACGACAGTCAGGCCGGCCGGCCCGATGTTTTTTTGCGCTCCGGCCATAATCAGTCCAAAATCTTCAACGTTGTATCTTTGAGCAAGAATGTTTGACGACATGTCAGCCACAACGACGTTTCCTTTTGCATCCGGAAGCTTGCGATACATCGTTCCTTCAATCGTATTGTTGAGCGTGACGTGAACGTAGTCGCACGGTTTATCCAAATTCAGAGAATACGGCAGTTTCGTGTAATTTTCAGCCTCTCCGGACGCTGCCACGTATGTTGAAATTTCCGGCAATAAATCTGCTTCCTGCTTGGCACGGATTGCCCAATGACCGGAATCGACCACGGCAACGGTCTTTTCCTTGCGTGCCAGATTCAAGGGAATCGTGTCAAACTGAAGCGTCCCGCCTCCTTGGAGAAACAAAACGTCATAATCGTCCGGCACGTTCATCAGCTGACGCAGATTGCTTTCAGCCTCATTTTGCATGTCAACGTAAAGTGAGGATCGGTGACTGATCTCCATAATGCTCATACCGCTTCCTTTATATGAAGGAAGTTCCGCTTGGATCTTTTTGACGACTGACTTTGGCATCACCGCCGGTCCAGCTGAAAAGTTATAAATATCTGTCACATTACCCACTTCTTTCTTTTTGAATTCAATTAATATATTTCTAATAAACAGAAAGGTTCCTGCTACCCTTTAACTTTAGGCTATTATCATGCAAAATGCAATAAGTTTCAGCGATAAAAATTAAAGAAATGTTTGAATTCCAACTCTTATTTAATGTCTCAATTATTGGATTGACAAATTCAGATTTTAATAATTAACACAATTGTAACATTTATGCGCTTTCATTGACATTCTTTGACGTTGAAAACCCTGTGTTTTACAAGGTTTTTCAACGGTACCGATTCTCTTAATCCTTCTGTAACATTTGAGTAACATTAGATTAAGGTCAATCTTTTGAAAACTATGATGCTCCTAAACAAAAGCCTTTGCAAACAAGGCTTTTACATCATTTCATCAATATCTCACAAAAGTTTCAAATTCGTGCTTGAGCCCCGATGTAACAGCAATAACAAGAGTTTTGTTACAAAAACACCCCATTTTGTAATATTTTTAGCTTATATTTGCAACATTTACCAGTTAGAATAGTACGTATAGGGTGTCAGGGGGAAGTTTACCCTGTTGACATAATCCATGAAACATGATAGGCATGTTTCTTTGTTTATCGTTGGTGTTATTAGAGTTTATTCTATATTATTTGAATTGGGAGGATAGAGACTGTTAATAGAATTGAAGAACGCTGCGCAACAGCATGCAAGATAATTCAGGGGCAAAGCTGTTTGCCCTGGTCGGTCGTTTTAGGAAGAGCGGCTAACCTTGATGCCTTTTAAACCGGCAAGCGCAACGGATGCAGTTCACTTCTGCATCATCCTATGTTTTATATAGCAGTTGTAATTATTTGAATCATACAGCTAAAAATATTTTAATCGGCACGGCTGGCGCTGCAGGTTTGTTTTTGGCCTCAGCTGCAACGGCAAATGCCGACACGGCGCACAAAGTCGCTAAAAACGACACTGTTTGGGATCTTTCACAAAAATACGGCGTTTCCATCGAATCAATCGAAACGCTTAACAAGATTGACCAAAACAGTCATTTGATCGTTACAGGTCAAACGTTGCAAATTCCTTCAAAAAGCGATGAAAAGCAACAAGTAAGCAAAACAAACGAAGCAACTCATGAAGTTTCAGTAAAGAGCGGCGATTCTCTTTGGACAATCGCCCAAGCTGAAAATACGACGGTTGACAAGCTTCGTTCATTGAACAACCTTAAAGCAGACGAAACTTTGATCTATCCTGGTCAAACGCTCAAGGTTTCCGGTGCTGCCCAAGCAGCGGCTCAAACTCAAACGACGTCCGCCGAAACGCAACAGGCTTCAGCTCAAACACAACAGGCTGCTCAACAAACTGCTTCGGCTGATCAGTCTCAGCAATCAGCTGCAACAAATGCTCAGACTCAACCAGTTGACGCTCAACAAAACGCTTCAACTGCTGTGAACTCTGAAGCTTCTCAACAACAAAAGGTTCAGATTGTCGTTTCTGCAAACCATACAACTCACACGGTTGTTTCCGGAGAATCTCTTTGGTCAATTGCACAAGCTTACGGCGTGACCGTCGATTCATTGCGCCAATCAAACAACCTTGGTGCTACGCTTGTTGCAGGCACGACTTTGACGATCAATGATCCGACAAAGAATCCTGCGCAACAACAAACTCAAGCAAGCCAAGCTACAGCTTCCGCTCAAACACAGCAGTCAAGCCAAAGCAGCAATAATGCTCGACAGACGCAACAAGCACAGCAACCGGCTCAACACAGCCAACAGCAAACGACGCAAGCTCCTGTCGCTTCGTCATCAATCAGCGGCAGCGCAGTTACAGCATACGCTCAACAATTCATCGGCGTGCCTTACGTTTCCGGTGGCAAAACGCCAAGCGGCTTTGATTGCTCAGGCTTTACTCATTACGTTTATGCACATTTCGGCAAGGAAATCGGCGGCTGGACAGTTCCTCAAGAAAGCGCCGGAACACAGATCAGCGTCAGCCAAGCTCAGCCTGGCGACTTGCTCTTCTGGGGAGCTCGCGGTAATACTTACCACGTTGCAATCTACCTTGGAGGCGGTCAATATATCGCCGCTCCGGAACCTGGCCAAAGCGTCAAGATCGGCAATATTCGTTACTACCAACCATCATTTGCTGTCCACGTAAATTAAACAAAGAGGCTTTAAAACTATACCTCAAACTAAAACCCGGATGAGGATTTCAGGTTATAATGCCCTTTAAGTATACAGATGAAAAAGAAAATTTGCTGTATGCTTGGAGGGCATTTTCATATGGGAAGAAAATCGAAATATTCTGCTGATTTTAAGCTGATTATCATTCATGA
>JBHADD010000204.1:0-4315 GCA_041854925.1 Ligilactobacillus sp.
GGCATTGATTTCACGGATGACGTGATGGGCGATTTGACGATGAATGCCGGCATCTTCTCATTTGAAGCAGGAAAAGGCGGCAAAATTACGCTCAACTTCCGTTTCCCTAAAGGAATGGACGAAAAAACGATCGAAGCCGGTCTTGAAAAAGTCGTTGCTCCGATGAACGTTTCTTTGGAACAAGGAAGCGTAATGGTTCCGCACTATGTTTCACCTGATGATCCGTTGGTTTCAACGCTTCTTGACGTTTATAACCGTCAAATGGGAACAAAGGAAACCGGCAAAGTTGTCGGAGGCGGGACATACGGACGCTTGATGGAACGCGGTGTTGCATTTGGCGCCATGTTCCCTGATACACCGGATACGATGCACCAAGCCAATGAATACGTTCCGGTCGACGTTTTGGTCAAGGCTTGCGCAATCTATGCCGAAGCAATCTACGAACTTATCAAGTAGGAAACGGACTGAAAAGAGACTAGGAAAAAATATGCCTCAAGCTAAAAAAACGGATGATTTGCAATTTGCTTGCGAATCATCCGTTTTTTTATGTGCATGCCCCTGCTATGGCGGAAATGCCTCAAAGGGGTAGCATGCAGCAAAATGTGTTAAATTTGACTGAAATCTTGATCAGATTAGTTGCGCAGCACTGCATTTGGACAAAGATGTCTTCCGTGCCTCAAAATTAAAAAAATGCTGACAAAGTAAGTCTCAAGGAGACCGCATTGGCCAGCATTTCATTAAATTCAAGAGGAAAACGGGACTTTTTTAATTATGTTTGTCTGCTCTGATAACGTTGAACGTCTGGGTGTTGTACTTTACGACAATGATATTGCAAACGGTGTACAAAGTTAAGAAATACGCCAATTGGTTGAGCGTGCCCACAAAAGCAAGTACCAAAGAGAGCACGAAAAAAATATTGCCGACGATGCTCCATTTTCTTCTGTCATGGTTGATTTTTTCAATTTCATTAAGCTCAAGAGATGACAGAGATTCAAACGGCTTGACTGCAACCGAGCTTTTGAGTTTGGCCAGATTCCAGCTGAGTCTGATATTATAGATTGTTAAAATTAAAAGCGCGACGTATACGAGCGTCGAAATCGGATCAAGTGACAAACGAATCGTTCCTTTCATTTCGAAAATTCTTGTAGAGAAGTGTAACTGATTTTTAGAATTAAAGCAAGTTTTGCAAAACATAAAAAAACTGGAATTAAGATTCCAGTTTCAAAAAGCTCATCTGGCAATGATGATGTCGCATGGAGCCGTCCTTGTAACATAGTCGGTAACTGATCCAAGGAAGAGTCTTTCAACTGGATTTGCACCCGTAGGTCCCATGACGATCAAATCGTTCCCGTGATCTTTGATGAATTCTTTGGCAATAACGCTTCTGGGAGAACCGTAACGGACGTGCATCGAAACATCATCCAACCCGGCTTTATGAGCACGTTCGACAAGATCCTTCAAGTAGTCGCTGACATCTTCAAATGCTTGATAAACAACGTCTCCGCTCGCATCAACCATGCCGGCAAAGCTGACGTTAAACTGATTTAAATCAATGACGTTCAAAACATCAAGATGGGAATGGTTTCGCTTGGCAATTTCAACCCCGCGGTCAAAAGCAAGCTCTGCTGCCTTTGAGCCGTCAACGGGGACCAAAATTGTCGTATACTTTTGTTCTGTCATATTGACCACTTCCTTTTAGAGGTTTCTTCCAAGTTCATTATAACATTTTTATCGGTTTGCGTCCGAAGAACCGGTTTGTGCGACGATGAATTTGAAGAAACCTTTGCGGATTATTTCAAGCTGAAAAAAAGCATCCTTTTTGCCGTCCAATTCTTGGTTGATGGTGACAAGCAGCTTTACATAGGCGGAATCCTCGTCATTAGACATGTTTATTTCCGCATTAATCGAGCGCTTGAGTGACTTCAAAATCAGCTTGGCCTTATTGAAATCATCGTTTGACAGAATGTATTCAATTGCCCGCTGAGCTTCAGCACGGTACGTGCGGGCACGTTCGAGCTGATAAGGAGTTGTTTGTTTCATAGGGAGTCCCTCCTTTAGTGGTTGCGCTTACATTAGTATTGACTTCATCATACTTTATTTTTAAGGGAAATTCAATAAGCGGATGATATGAAATACAGCGTTCATTAATTTCAATGTGTTTTGAAAAATTATGAAAAAAGGTGTAGAATATAATTAAACACAAGGAAGGGTTTCCATCTTAATCCTAAGGAGGAATCATAAAATGGCGAAAGGATTTGTAGAAGAGCTTGTGGACAACGTAATTGAAAAAGATGACGAACAGACGACTTTTCGTGTTCCAAGCAAGCGTGAGAATTTGGTTTTAAGGGTTGATAACGATCTTCTTTCGAAGTTTTCAAACGGAAATGCCAAGCTTGAAAAGATGTTGCGGAACTTGTTGCGCAACCGTTCAGCTAAAAACAAGCGCGAAGTAATCAATATTAACAAACGCAACTACAGAATCTTTCTTTAAAGGGGGGTATCCATGTTTCTTACGACAGGTGAAATCAATCGAACGTACACCATCAAAGGAATCGTAAACGCCACGGTCAAAAAAGAACTGACATCGGATCAGTTGGATCAAGTCGATGAATTTGATGATTTGTATACTGAGGTCAAAGGAAAACTGATTGAGCGTGCCGTAGCCAAGGGCGGTGAAGGTATTATTGCGGTCCGCTTTGAGCCGCAAGTGGTAAGAGTTTCCGTTGGTCCGAAGTATTTGATGCTTCACGGATACGGGACCGTTATCGGATTTCCGAGAAAGTAACAAAAAAATGCTTGATTAATTTGGGTTAAAGTGTATAATGATAAGAGTAGTCACTTATCAGACGCCGCTGTGGCGGAATTGGCAGACGCGCAACGTTCAGGTCGTTGTTTGGGTTTCCAAGTACAGGTTCGACTCCTGCCAGCGGCATAGTGGTCCATAGGGGCAAAACGTTGTTGTTAAGTATAGTTGAAAAGCAGATTGTTGTTTTGTGTTTTCGACCGATAATTGGTAGCAATTATAATTATTGAGAGATTCAGATGCTTTAGAAGGTTATCTGAATTTTTTTGTATTAATAAAGTTGCAAAGACCGGTTGCTTAACAAATTGCGAATAAGTTTTTTGGATAAATAATTTCAGACTACAACGTTTGTATTAGCTTTCTATTATATGTGATTTAATGTTAGATATTTTTATGAAAAAAGTCGGAATTTAATGGTTAAATTCGTCTGAAGTTGCTCAATCTGTGCTATGCTAATACTAGTAGGTTACAAGAGGTGTTATTGGTGAAATATGTTAATGAAGCTTATGATTTTGTCAACCATGCCTGGTCAAAAGGTAAGATTCAGAAATTAATCGCACCGTTGGAAGGATTAGCATACTGCACGACGGTAAAAGGATTCAAAGAGGTTGGGTTAGGAGTTCAGCCAGAGGAGAGCAACTATTTCAATTTCTTTTATCCGAAGGGAAGGTTTCACGATTCTTTGTATGGGGATGATTTTCCGGCAGAAGATTTGGTAAGCGATTGTATTTGTGAGGCGGTCAAGCAATACATAGAGGGCGCAAATAGCGAATTTCATGTTCCTTTCGTCAGAATTTTGATTGATTTGATGAGCAACCCTCGTTTTACATATTTAGGGGATGGCGAAACGGAAAAGAAATATGTTCACGTCATACCTGATGACGACAATGCTTACTTGTTGGCATTAAGGGGCGAATTTTTAGCTAAGTTTCATTTTGGCAGCAAATCGGATGCCGATGATGAATATCGTGCAGAATTCACGTCGGAAGAGATTGATGAAATGCGCAAAATGAGCGATTTGGCGATTGACTGGTCCAAGGTCAATTACGAATCGGCATAAAAATGAGGCTGGGAAAAAAGTCCCGTTTCTCTCTCAAATTAAACGAAAAGCCAAACGAAGGTGGTCGGGTTGCGACTGATTTCGTCCGGCTTTTTTAATTCCCAATGAATAAAAACCACTTTTTCAAGCGGCAGTGTTGCTCAACTTATTTATCCAGGATTTTGCTCAATTTACGGACAAAGCATCCAGTTTTATCGATGTGTCCGTAAACGGCAGCGATTTTGACAAATGCAGCGCCAAACTATTTTTGGTTATTTTCATCATGGAAGGCGATCATCATGCATACGCAAGAAAACCGGATTAGATTTGCGATTGCTTGCAAATCATCCGGTTTTTCAATTTGAGACAGAGTTTTTTTCCAGTCTATTTGTGCTTTGTTGCGGAAATGTTAGAATGACTGTATTATAGTTTAAAAGGGGGAATATAACATGCCAGTCTTGGCAAATAAAAAA
>JBHADD010000205.1:0-2715 GCA_041854925.1 Ligilactobacillus sp.
ATATGACAAACCAAAATTCCTCACTTCATCTCAAATTAATCAGCAAATTCTTCTTTAACTGTTCCCAGTGCGGCAGCAATAACCTGATCCATATTGTAGTAACGATACTGCCCCAAGCGTCCGCCAAAAATAACGTTCTCTGCTTCTTTTGAAGCCAAATTCTGATATTCCTTATAAAGACTATTATTACGCTTGTCATTGACCGGATAGTACGGCTCGTCGCCGCGTTTCCAGTCAGCAGGATATTCACGCGTAATAACCGTCTTGTCTTTGTCGCCCTTGCCGAACTCAAAGTGCTTGTGCTCAATCACACGCGTATACGGTGTCTCGGCATCCGTGTAGTTAACAACAGCGTTGCCTTGATAGTTATCAACGTCAAGTTCTTCCGTTTCAAAACGCAAACTGCGATATTCAAGTTCTCCGAGCTTATAATCGAAGAACTGATCGATCATCCCAGTGAAAAGAACCTTGTCATAGTTTTTCAAATATTCGTCCTTTTTATCAAAGAAATCAACGCCGGTTTCAACCGTGATCTTATCATCAGCAAGCATCTTTTCGACGATTTGAGTGTATCCGCCAACCGGGATTCCCTGATAGTCATCGTTGAAATAGTTGTTGTCATAAGTCAAACGAACCGGAAGACGGCGGATAATGAATGCGGGAAGTTCCGTAGCCTTCCTGCCCCATTGCTTTTCCGTGTAGCCTTTGACAAGTTTTTGATAAATATCCGTTCCGACAAGCGAAATTGCCTGCTCTTCAAGGTTTTCTGGTTCTTTGCCATTAAGCACCGCACGCTGTTCATTGATTTTGTCCAAAGCTTCCTTAGGAGTAACCACTCCCCAGAGCTTGTTGAACGTATTCATGTTAAACGGCATGTTGTAAATTTCGCCATTGTAATTAGCAATCGGACTGTTCGTATAGCGGTTGAATTCAGCAAATTGATTGACATAGTTCCAAACTTCCTTGTTGGAAGTATGGAAAATATGCGCACCATATTGATGAACCTGAATTCCGTGAACTTCTTTCGTATAAATATTCCCGGCAATGTGGTTGCGTTTTTCAATCACATGCACTTCGTTCCCGCGTTTTGCTGCTTCGTATGCAAATGTTGCACCAAACAAGCCAGTACCTACAACTAAATACTTTGTCATCTTTTTTATCCTCCGAAACTGATAAAAGCACTTTTTATTCATTATACACTATTTACATTTGAAATAATTTACCACTAAAGATATGTTACCTAAATTTAAAATAGTTTGTTTAAACTAAACTGATTTATAGTGTATAATATGGTATTAGTGGTTTTGAATCCACTTTTGCACAATCGATTATATTATATTACTACAATTTACTGCAAGCAATCACATTCTTGGTGAATACGCATAGCTGATAACATCAGCCAAGCAAAAACAGGTAAGGAATCATATGAAAGTAATTAAAAATTATCTCTATAATGCCGGATACCAGCTTTTGGCTGTTTTATTGCCGTTAATAACTGCTCCCTACGTTTCGCGCGTAATCGGAGCCCACGGTATCGGCATCAACACCGCAACCAACTCGACCATTCAATACTTCATTCTCTTGGGTTCAATCGGTATCGGCCTATATGGCAACCGCGAAATTGCGTACCTTAGATCAAATAAGCAAGCGATGAGCGAAGCTTTTTGGGAAATCCAGATTTTGAAAATGGTTATGGTTACAATTTCTTACGGAGCATTTCTCGTATACTTGGCCTTTTGCCCGGTCTATAAAGAATACATGCTGATTCAATCTCTTAACCTTATCGCTGCGGCAGTCGATATCTCATGGCTCTACATGGGTCTTGAAGATTTCAAAAAGACTGTTTTGCGAAACACCATGGTCAAGCTTGCATCAGCGGCCATGATTTTTATGTTTGTCAAGGATGCAAACGATACATGGGTCTATATATTCGTACTTTCAATTTCCGTTCTCGGCGGAAATCTTACCTTGTGGCCATATGTCAGGAAAACACTTGTCAAAGTTGATTTTAGAAAACTTCATCCGTTCAGACACTTTAAACCGACGATTGCACTCTTCATTCCGCAGATTGCGACTCAGGTTTACCTTGTTTTGAACAAAACCATGCTGTGGGCAATGGTCAACAGCGACGTTGCCGGATTTTACGATCGTTCCGACACGTTGGTCAAACTAGTTTTGACAATCGTTACGGCAACAGGAACAGTCATGTTGCCACACGTTGCCAATGCCTTTCATGAGGGCAATGAAGATGAAGTTAACAATCTTACCGCTGACTCATTTGACTTCGTTTCATGCATCGCAATTCCGATGTTTGCCGGACTGGCAGCCATCGGACAAAAATTGGCACCTCTATTCTTTGGCCCGCAGTTCAAACCAGTCGGCATGGCTGTTTGTTTGGAGGCAATCGTTATCGTCCTAATTGGATGGAGCAACGTTATTGGACAACAGTACTTGTTGCCGACTAACAAGATTAAAATTTATACCGGTTCAGTTGTTTCAGGGGCAATCGTCAATCTGATCCTTAATCTGCCGTTTATTTTTCTTTGGGGGTTACATGGTGCGATATTCGCAACGGTATGTTCCGAAATAGTCGTTACCGGATATCAAATGTGGCACGTCAGAAACATCTTGAGTTTGAAAAAGATGTTTATCAACGTTCCCAAGTATGTCTTAGCCGGCTTAATAATGTTTATCGTTGTCAATCGCGTCTGCATG
>JBHADD010000206.1:0-3013 GCA_041854925.1 Ligilactobacillus sp.
AAATAGAAGCACTTAACTGGTTTTGAGGTTAGGTGCTTTTCTTATGCTTTGAAAGGAGTTAGAAAATGAAGTACAGAAAGAAACCAGTTGTGGTTGAGGCGGTTCAGTTTGTAGATACTGAAGAATCAATTTTAAAATTATCAGAATTAGGGCTAGATCCAGTCCAAATTGATTATGATGTCCCAGATAGTCCAATTTTAAAAATAGAAACACTCGAAGGATTGATGATTGCGACAGAAGGCGACTACATCATCAAAGGGGTTCAAGGCGAGTTTTATCCATGCAAGCCTGACATTTTTGCAGAAACATATGAAAAAACGGAGGAATAAAAATGTTAGAAAAAGCAAAACAATTGGCATCACAAGAATTTTCGCGTCTTTCAGGCCGTGAAATTAAAGCAGAGGAATGCTTTATCGTCTGGTTTAGTAAAACCTTGCAGAATTGGAAGGCCCTTGTCAGCACGAATGCAATTTCATCGAATGAAAAGTGCGGTGATTATGCAGAAATTACTCATAACGGTGATAAGAAAGAAACTTATGTAGATGTATATGCAAAAGTTTCAAATCGGGCTATTAAAGATTAGGGGGACAATCCGATGCCTCCCAGCGATAGGGTTATCATGCGATTACAGATTGAAAGGAAAAATGTTATGGTCGAAAAAGAAAAACGGCTTGGCAATCAGGATCCTACTCAATCGGTAATTCTTCCATTCCGCGACGGAACGGTAAGTGGTACGCCGCCTACACCTTTTTCGAGATTGGCAAGCGTCTGTTTTAATGTTTTTTCGTTAAAAATCGAAAACCGTTCTCTTTTTTTAGAAAACAAAAAAGATGCATACGAGACAATCAGGGGGAGCGTGACGCTTACCGCTTGTCTATGTATGCATCATTAATATTATGTACGGAATATGGAGTAAACGCTGGATTACCCGTGCCTCATCCTTACAAGAGGCTAAATACATTATTTAAGCAATTAACAGCAAAAAATTAAGAATTTTTAGATGCTGAGAACAGCATGATTTGGTTTTATGTGGCGGGAAAAAAGTCCCGTTTCCCTCTTGCGTTAAATGAGATGCCGAATAAATGCGGTCGACTTGCGACTGACTTTGTTCGGCATTTTTTCAATTTTGACACGCAGGAAATTAATCTTTTTGCCAAATGCAGCGCTTACTAAATCGGCGTGCAAAGATCTCATTCAAATTTGCCGACAGACTTTCCTAGGCTATTTCCACCGTAGCAGGCGATTGTCACGCAGATGCAAATCATCCGGGTTTTAATTTGAGGCATAGTTTTTCCAAGCCTCTGTTTTGTATTTCAGCAAAATATATTATCAGCGAACGGAAAAACGTTTGGTCGTTGACGGCACGATAATTTATGAGGAAAATGATTTGAGGCAAGTTAAATCGCTAAACGAAGATAAAATTTTGTTCGAACTATTATCTTTACTGTATTTTCATGGAACAAAAACCGCTTTTGAGAAATGCGGCGGCAGGAACTCATTTTCGCTAGTAGTGGGATTTGCTTTCGATGGATTTATAGACAGTGGTGAACATCCAAGTTTTACTAAAAAAATAAAAAATCAGTAAAAACAGCGCTTGCATAATTTAGTAAAATATAGTAAACTGAAAGAGTAGAAAATAACGTATTTACTTAATGAGGTGCATGAATTATGGAAAAGGCAGAATTAGAAACAAAATTTGAAAAAGTTTTTGGAGCAAAACCGGAAAAGACGTTCTTTTCCCCGGGTCGCATCAATTTGATCGGAGAACACACGGATTATAACGGTGGTCATGTTTTTCCCTGCGCAATTACGCTTGGAACGTACGGTGCAGCTTCGAAGCGTGATGACAGAAAGCTTAATTTTTATTCGGCCAATTTTGAAGACAAGGGCATAATCGAAGTCGATTTAAATAATCTTGTTTATGATGAAAAAGACAATTGGACAAATTATGCAAAAGGCATGATCAAGTTCTTGAAGGAAGACGGTTATGACATTGATGCCGGAATGGACATTTTTATTGAAGGCAATATTCCAAACGGATCAGGTCTTT
Organism: Ligilactobacillus sp.; assembly: GCA_041854925.1. Classification (GTDB taxonomy): domain Bacteria; phylum Bacillota; class Bacilli; order Lactobacillales; family Lactobacillaceae; genus Ligilactobacillus. The sequence goes on from JBHADD010000206.1 coordinate 2,051, forward strand.
CCTCTTCTTCCTCGCTTGAACTTTTAATCGGCATCATCTGTCAGGAACTTTTTGAACTTGATACGGAACGGCTCGATCTTGTAAAACTTGGACAAAAGACGGAAAACAAGTTTATCGGCGTAAATTCCGGCATCATGGATCAGTTTGCAATTGGGATGGGTCAAGCAGGCAAAGCATTGCTGCTGGATACGAATACGCTTGAGTATACGCCGGTTCCGCTTGATTTGAAAAACAACGTCATCGTAATCATGAATACGAACAAACGTCGTGAACTTGCAGATTCCAAATATAACAAACGTCGTGCGGAATGCGAGAAAGCCTTGACCGAGCTTCAGACAAAACTTGATATCAAGTCTTTAGGTGAACTTGACGAGTCAACGTTTGACGAATACGGTTATTTGATTGAAGATGAAGCACGTTTAAAGCGTGCTCGTCATGCCGTGCTTGAAAACCAACGCACTTTAAAGGCTGAAAAGGCCCTTGAAGCCGGTGATCTTAAGCGTTTTGGCCGTCTTGTCAACGCATCTCATGTTTCGCTCGAACACGATTATGAAGTAACCGGCATTGAACTTGATACGTTGGCACATACGGCTTGGAAGCAAAAAGGCGTGCTTGGCGCAAGAATGACTGGAGCAGGCTTTGGCGGATGCGGCATTGCAATCGTTGATAAGGATTGCGTTGAAGACTTCAAAGAAAATGTCGGCAAGGTATATGAGGAAAAAATCGGGTATGCGCCGTCGTTTTACATTGCAGAAGTTGCTGACGGAACAAAGGTGCTTGATTAATCAGAGTGAAAAGTGCGGTGAATTGAAATGGATTTGATTAGAAAATTTGTTGAACAAGTAATTGAGAAGTCTGATTATACTGAACTTGATAAGTATTATTTGTATAATCACGTTTTGCATCTGGTTGGCAAATGCGAGAAAGAGTGTCAGGAAGCAAGCATTATCGATGTAAAGGATG
>JBHADD010000207.1:0-5269 GCA_041854925.1 Ligilactobacillus sp.
GAGCCTGAACCAAAAGCATCTTTTCAGCACCATTGAAATGCTCATGGATATCGTTCATCATTTTCGCTTGTTCTTTTCTCCAGTCGATGACCCCTGAAAAAAGCCTGGACTGCTCAGCCTCGGTTTTCGGAAATTCATCGTTAAAGCCCTTTTTGGCCTCAAAACGCGGACGTCTGAGCACGATTCCCTCAACTTCGATATGTTCTTTGTCCAACATTTCGTATTGTTTTCGCTTATTTTCATACGCCTGCAAAATGCACTGCTTCGTTTCATAAAGGAGCGCATCAGAGAGCTTGAGCAGACTTTTCAGCAAAGCTTCCGGCATTGAAGCAAGCTTCTTTTGCAACAGGATGAAAAGTTCGGCCGTTACGAAAGCATCGCTGTCCGCATGATGCGGGTGCTCGTGTTTAAAGCCCAAAAAATGCGCAAGATCGCCCAAACGGTATGAAGCAAGTGTCGGAAACGCGATTTGAGCAAGCTGGACGGTGTCGATTCCTTCAAGGTCAAGTTTAGGGAACCCGATGCGTTCAAATTCGCTGTTCAAAAAACGGTAATCAAGTTCAATATTGTGCGCAACAAAGACCGTGTCGCTTAAAAGCGCATAAATCGTTCCGGCGACTTCGTCAAACGTCGGCGCGTTTTCAACGTCCTTATCCGTGATATTCGTTAAATTCTGTACGTCTTCCGGAATTTTTCTCAGCGGATTAATTAAAGTCGAGAACGTATTGACAATTTTGCTTCCTTCCGTAAAAACGCAGGAAAACTGAATCAAGCGCTCACTGCCGTTCGGATTGGTGCCCGTCATCTCGAGATCGACGACAGCATATGTTTGCAACTTAGACATTTTTTTCACCAATTTCGTTTTTAGATTTGCCGAATCGCCTCAAAAATTCGGGCGATGCTCTGCATTTCGTTTCTGATTGCTTATCTTTAAGTTTACCACATCTTATGATCTGATTAAACTTCCCCACTTGTAGGCAAAAACAAATACTAGTATAATTAGTCTGATTGCAAAAACACGGAACGGAAAGGAAGCAATATATTTGGAAGAAGAATCACGTTTCGGCTTCGGCGAAAGCCACGCGAAAGTCATCTTAATCGGTGAACATTCCGTAGTCTATGGAAGACCAGCAATTGCGATTCCGCTCAAAACAATTAAAGCAACGTCCACGATAAAATCTCGAGAAGACGGTCAGATCATCATTCACAGCGAACGTTTCGACGGATTGCTGAATGATGCTCCGTCCGACATGACGGGAATCAAAAAGTTGATCTTGGATGCTGTCAGAAAACAAAATTACCAAAAAGGACTTGAAGCAACAATTAAAAGCATGGTGCCGATCGCACGAGGAATGGGATCTTCGGCATGCGTCGCCGTTGCTTTGGCACGTGCGCTGTTCAGTTTCTTTTCTCTGCATTTCAGCGAAAAAGAACTGCTCGAAGCGGCAAACATCGAAGAAGTTGCCACGCACACCAATCCGAGCGGACTTGATGCCGCAACCTGTGCGTCAAACGTGCCGATTTGGATGATGGCCGGCAAAATCAAGCGCATCCCGATCAATTTGGACGGCTGCCTTTTAATCTGCGATACCGGCATCAAGGGGCAGACTTCTGAAGCAATCGCTGCCGTTAAAAAGCGGATCGGAAGCGATGCAAAAGAAACAAATGCCCTGTTTGACAAGCTGCAAGAGCTGACTCTTGCAGCCAAAAAACAGTTGGCAAAAAACGATCTGCTCGGTCTGGGGCAGACGTTTGATGCCGCCCAAAGAACGCTCAAGGCGCTCGGCGTAAGCTGCGACGAACTTGACGAGTATATTTCCATCGCAAAAGATAATGGCGCTCTTGGTGCCAAACTGACCGGAGGCGGGCGTGGCGGATGCTTCATCTGTCTGACGAAAAATGCAGCGCAAGCAAACGAATTGGCTCAAAAACTTAGTCTGGCCGGAGTACGACAAACATGGATCGAACCGCTTGCTGCCAAGGAGGTATCAACCGTTTTATGAAAAAAACAGCAAGAGCTCACACGAATATTGCGCTTGTCAAATACTGGGGCAAAGCAGATGAAGAACTGATCATCCCTATGAACGGGTCCGTTTCGCTAACGCTGGATCATTTTTATACAGATACGACGGTCGAGTTTGATCCTGCCTTGACGGAAGACGTGTTTTGCCTTGACGGCAAGCAAAAGCACGATCCCAAAGTAGCCAAATTCATGGATCTGGTCAGAAGCTTGGCAAAAAAAGAAACGTTTGCAAGAATCGACTCGATCAATCACGTACCGACCGCTGCCGGATTAGCCTCTTCCGCATCGGCCTATGCCGCCCTTGCGTTTGCATCCACCAGCGCAGCCGGACTGAATTTGACAAGAAAAGACCTTTCAAGACTCGCAAGGCGCGGATCAGGATCAGCCACGCGCTCGATTTTCGGAGGGTTCGTCGAATGGCACAAAGGCACGAACGATCTGACGTCTTTTGCCGAGCCAATTGAAGAAGAAACAGATTGGGAAATCTGCATGATTGCCATCGTCATCAACGGTCATGAAAAAAAGATCAGTTCCAGGCACGGAATGCAGCAAGTCGTCAAGACTTCCCCTTATTACCGCGAGTGGGTCAAAACGGCCGAAGAAGACCTCAAACTGGTCAAACAGGCCATCAAAAACAGAGATTTTTGCTTGCTCGGCGAAGTTTCCGAAGCAAGCGCCATGAAGATGCACGCTTTGAACATGAGTGCCAAACCGCATTTCTCATATTTTATGCCGGAAAGCATCCTTGCGATGCAAAAAATCGAAGAATTACGAAGTCAGGGCATTCCTTGCTACTACACGATGGATGCTGGTCCAAACGTCAAAGTCATCTGTGAAAAACAGAACGTTTCTCTTATCATTGACGAATTGTCAAAGTTCTTCGCAAAGGAAAATCTTTTGGTCGCAAGCCCAGGCCCCGGCGCAAAACTTATCTGATTTATCGATGGTCCCCGCTGAATCAAGGGGACTTTTTAATCATCAACCAAATTGAAAGGATTTGAAAAAATTGATTAAGGTCAAAGCACCTGGAAAGCTTTATATTGCAGGCGAATATGCGGTCGTTGAAACCGGATGCCCAGCAATTTTGGTCGGGCTCAACAAATACGTCTACGTTTCAATCGAAGACAGCAAGGATTTTGGCACGATCATTTCAAAACAATACGAAAATTCGACCGTCGTTTGGAAAAGACGCGGCGAACACATGGTGATCGACAATCGCGACAATCCTTTTGAATATATCCTGTCAGGCATCAGAATCACTGAACAGTATGCACAGGAACTCGGCAAAAAAATGCGCTGCTACGATTTGAAGATCGACAGCGAACTTGACAGTCCGAGCGGCAAAAAATACGGTCTCGGATCATCTGCGGCAGTCACCGTTGCAACCGTTAAAGCTCTTTGTCAATACTACGGTCTGAACGTGACCTTGGATCAGCTTTTCAAACTTGCTGCCATTGCTCACTTCGAAGTCCAGGGGAACGGATCCTTGGGAGACATCGCCACCAGCGTTTTCGGCGGCTGGCTCGAATATCATTCGTTTGACCGTCAGTGGCTCAAAGCGGCCCGTCACAACTATTCTTTGAGCGAACTGCTCGCTAAAACCTGGCCAGGTCTCAAAATCATGTCCCTCCCTGTATTTGACAAACTGAACCTACTCATCGGCTGGACGGGATCGCCTGCTTCAACCTCGAATCTGGTCGACAAAGTCGAACTTTCAAAAGAAGAACGCCGCAAAAAATACCTGGAATTCGTGCATGAAAGCAGCAAATGCGTTGAACAAATGGAAGCATCATTTCAAAAACACGATTTGCCAGGCATTCAGCAATGTCTGCGCAAAAACCGCAAACTTTTGGAAAATCTGCATGAAATTACCGGCGTCGAAATTGAAACGCCGACATTGAAGTATTTGATCGAAAGCGCTGAGCGTTTCGGCGGTGCCGCTAAAACGTCCGGTGCTGGCGGCGGCGATTGCGGCATCGTTTTGATTGATTCTTCGATCGACACGACTTCCCTGCTCGATGAATGGACGAAACACGACATCATCCCGCTTGATTTGAGCATCCATTACAACGACTGATATGTCCAAGGAGGCCAAAATGAATCTTCATTCGCACAGAAAAGACGAGCACGTCATGATTGCAGAAAAGCTTTACCGCCAAAAAAGCACAAACGGGTTGGAACACATTCGCCTCATTCCGGCCAATCTGCCGGAAATATCATTGGATGAGATCAGTCTTTCAACGACTTTGGCCGGAAAAAAGCTTGAAGCTCCCTTTTTCATCAATGCCATTACAGGCGGAAGCCAAACGACAGATGCGCTGAACGAAAGTCTGGCAAGGGTTGCAAACAAGACCGGGGTTGCCATGGCCGTCGGATCTCAGAGCGTTGCCGTCAAAAACGCGGCTTATGCCAAAGGTTTTGAAAATCTTCGCCGGTTGAATCCGAACGGAATCATGCTGGCCAATCTTGGCGCGAACCACCCTTTTGAAAATGCAGAGCGGGCTTGCAGCATGATTGATGCCGATATCATTGAGATTCATCTGAATGCGGCTCAGGAACTCGTAATGCCTGAAGGTGATACTGAATTTTATTGGCTTGAAAATCTCAAACGCTTAAACGAAAAACTGCAGGTTCCCCTGCTCGTCAAAGAAGTCGGAACGGGCATGACGCCGCAAACGCTGAAACTCCTGGCCGAAAACGGCTTTTCTTACGTCGACCTGGCCGGTGCGGGCGGAACAAACTTTGCCGCAATTGAAAATGAGCGTCGCAAAAACAAGGAAATGCTCGCTTTCATGCAAGAACTCGGCCTGACGACTGCCGAATCGCTTTTGGGTGCTCAAAAACATCGCAATGAGCTTGGCAGACTTAAGCTGACGGCCTCAGGTGGCATCCGCGATGCTCAAGACATCGTCAAGTGCCTGGTCCTGGGAGCAGAAAACGTCGGCATCTCCGGCATGTTCCTTCACGTTTTGCTAAAAGACGGCGAGGACGGACTGGCTGCAAAAATCGAAGATCTCAAAACAGGTATCAGAGCTTTGATGGCGCTGCTCGGATGCCGCAAAATTTCCGAACTGAAAGACGTCCAAAGAATTTTGGATCTTGAATTGAAAAACACGGTAGATCAGCTGTAAAAAAATCCCGTTTCTAATTTGAATTAAATAAAATGCCGAACAAGGACGGTCGTCTTAAGACTGTACTATGTCCTGTCAAGTATACAGTTCAAATATAAAATTTTAACTAACAAGA
>JBHADD010000208.1:0-3784 GCA_041854925.1 Ligilactobacillus sp.
ATAACTCCAAGCGACAACCAGAATTTGTATACGAATTCTGTTTATACGTCATTGACTCGTGAAAATATCGGAATCAGCGTTTATAATTTATCAGGCGATCTTGTATTCGCTTCAAGAAACGTTCCTGTCAAATTCAGTTCTGTCGGCTATCAAGAGAGTCGTTTGGCTAAAGACAAGAACGGACGTTCAATCTATGTTTTGAGTCATTCCGTTTATTCCAAGACAACTCACCGGACGATCGGATATGTTCAGGTTACGAATAGTTTAATCAGTTATGATCGAACAAGGCAGAGACTGGTAATTATTTTTCTTGTCTTCGGTTTGACTGCGGCTTTTGCGCTCGCGCTGCTTGCTTATGGACTTTCATCGTGGCTTTTGCGGCCGGTCGATGACATTCATGACGTTATCGGAAAAATTACCCAAGGAGATGAAAGCGAAGCATTGGCCAACGTCAGAGTTCCCGAATATAACTACAAAGATGAGCTCGTCGAGTTGAGCGAAATGTTTAACGGCATGCTTGATCGAATGGAGAGGTACGTTGAACAGCAGCAACAATTTGTTGAAGACGTTTCGCATGAGCTGAGGACGCCCGTAGCTATTATTCAAGGGCATTTGGAAATGCTTAATCGTTGGGGAAAAGATGACCCGAAAGTCTTGGATAATTCAATCAAGGCTTCATTGCAAGAAATCAACCGGATGAAAAGTTTAGTTCAGGAAATGCTGGATCTGTCAAGAGCTGAGCAAGTTGAAATCCAGTTTGCAAATGAGGTTACGGACGTCAAGGAAGTCGGCATGCTCGTCTACAACGATTTCAAGATAATTCACCCCGAATTTACGTTTGTAATGGATTGTGATTTGAAAGAAGCGACTAAAGTTCAAATATATAGAAATCACTTGGAACAAATACTGATAATTTTAATGGACAATGCCGTTAAATATTCGACAAATCGACCTGAGGTTCATATGTCGCTTGCAAAGACCTCAAGATATGCTCAAATTGTAGTGCAGGATTTCGGTGAGGGGATTTCTCAAGAGAACGCAAGCAAGATTTTTGATCGATTCTATCGTGTCGATAAGGCTCGCAGTCGCGACAAAGGTGGAAACGGTTTGGGACTTGCAATTGCCCATCGCCTGATTGAAGGCTACCATGGCAAGATGACCGTTGAAAGCGTCCTAGGGCAAGGATCTGTTTTTAGAATTTCCTTGCCATTGATTCGAGAAGAATAAAAGAAGGAATCTAAGGAATAAGACAAGGTTATAGAAGAGGGAGAGCGTTCATTATGATTGAGATTATTGAATCTTCCGTTGAAAGAAGCAGACGAACTATCTCGGAACTGAATCAAAGCTTGATCGAAATTACTGGGGATGACGGGACTTCAAGTTTTAATTCTGATAACGTTGCCAAATAAAGCGGATATATGCCAAGCCGAGTCGTGTCGGCATCGGGTGTGCGATTATTGAAAGGCTGGAAGAAAAAGCCGTGGAATTCGGATATGGCAAGATTTTGCTTGAAACCAAGAAACAGAACACGCATGCAATCGAGTTTTACGACAAGTGCGGATACGCTCACTGCGAAACGTACGGGAGGTATTGCACAAATGATAATTCGTACTGTTTTGAAAAAAATCTGAATATTTAAAAGAGGTTTGGAAAAACTATGCCTCAAACTAAAAAAACCGGATGATTTGGAGTTAATTGCAAATCACCGGGTTTTTGTATATACAGGAATCAAATCCTGATAAAAATAATCAAAAAGAATCGTTTTTCATGTGTCAAAATTGAGAAAATGTCGGACAAAATCCTTACCATGCAAAAATGTAAAGGGCGGTTGTAAAATGTAGGAAATCAGCGGTTTAAAATTGCCGTTTTTCCTGCATTTTTTGTATACTCACTTTATTAATCTTTTGAGGAAGTGATGAGTATGCGAAAAGATGTTTACGAAAGGATGAGATATTTTGTGTTAGAGGAGATAAAACCAAATTACTCCGCTATTGCACGACAATATGACGTTGATCCAAGAACCGTCAAAGCGGCATATTTAAGAGCTCAGAGAGATAAAACAGCAGTTGTCAGGAAGCGTCGTAGCCGTCGCAGTAAGCTGGACGGATATCAAGACATCATTGAAGACAAATACATTGCAGGTTGTTCTGCCAGATCGATTTATGACTTTATCGTTGAAAAAGGCTTTACCGGCAAGTACACAATCGTTAAAGATTATTGTCGTCGTTTTCGTAAAGCACAAACAAAAAAGGCAACGATTAGAGTTGAGCATACAATTGGATTAAGTGCTCAAGTTGATTGGAAAGAACAGGTCACAATGACCGATTGGAACGGTGTTTCACATACATTCAGTATTTTCTTATATGTCTTGCCTTATTCCAAATTCAAGTTTTTAAAACTAACCCTGGATCAGAAACAGGATACTTTATTCAAATGTTTATTTGAAGCCTTTAAGGCTACCGGTGGAATTCCCAAAGAGATTTGGTTTGATAATATGTCGACTGTCGTTGACCATAAATTAAGTGACTTTCACCATCATCGATTTAACGAACGATTCTTATCATTTAGTCATGATGCGGGATTTCATCCAATCGCTTGTCGGCCATTTAGGCCGCAGACCAAAGGCTGCGTTGAAGCATTGGCAAGAACGATGGGACGACTGAAGCCTTACGATGGAGAGTTCTGTACCATTAATGACTTGAATGATATCGTTAATCGATTAGCCAAACGCCTAAATCACGAGAAGTCACAAAGAAATAACCGGAAGCCGGTTGAATTATGGGCAAAAGAAAAAGAGCATTTCCGGCCTCTCAATTACGATCTCACAAGATACTTCGACAGCGTCCAAACCAGAAAAGTATCGCAAGACTCAATGATTAGATTTCAAAACCATCAATACTCTGTTTCACCCGCGTAGTGAAAATCTTGGAACTGTTTTAAAGTCGGTTTTCAATTTAGGAATAACGTCACGCGTTGAAATTGCGGAATATCTGAATCTGAATAAGGCAACGGTGTCTTCTCTTTACGGCGAACTGAGCGATTGCGGATATTTTATTGAAACTGGCCAAGGAAATTCGACAAGCATCGGCTGGCGTAGACGAAATTTGTTTATGATTAATCCTGATTACGGTTACGTCATGAGCTTTGATCTCGGTTTTAACTATGTTGATGCAATGAAAAATAGTTTCTCAGGCAAAATTTTACGGAAGAAAAGGATTGATACGGACGGTCTTGATATTTTCGAAATAATCAAGCTGATCAAGGGCGAAATCAACGTCGAAAAGAAAGCGGACAAAAGTCTAAACGGTTTGTTGGGACTCGGCTTTTCGATTCATGGAATCGTCAATGAGAATCGCATCGTTGATTCGCCATTCATGGACGTTAAGGGAGTCGACGTTGCAAAAATATTCGAAGAAGAATTTGCAGTCCCTGTATTTTTAGAAAACGAAGCAAACCTTTCTGCAATATATGAACGAGATTTTGGCACGGAAAGTCCGCAAAGTCTTGTGGCAATCTCCATTCATCGCGGTGTCGGCGCCGGCGTCGTGTATAACGGTCTCTTGAATCGTGGAGCAAGCGGAAAAGCCGGCGGAATAGGAAGAATCATCGATATTTGGGGGTTAAAAAGCGGCAAAACGGAAGATTTTCTTTCAGATGACGCAATCATGAAAAAAATTTGTGCTGCAACGGGAAAATAGGTTTCAAAACAAGAAGTTGTTTTGATGTATGAAACCGGAAACAGCCAAGTGAAAAAAATTTTAGTCAAGTCCTAATTTGTGTGTAA
>JBHADD010000209.1:0-9568 GCA_041854925.1 Ligilactobacillus sp.
ATCAGTTCGCAGGCGTGTACGCTGCCACGAGCGGCCTGTTCCCAGCTCCCAAGACTCTCTTAACGCTCTTGCTGACAGTTTTTTCCTGGTCATTACAATTAATTAAAATTCAATTAGGGATTAATTTACCATTAATAATAAACATTTATGTTTCAAAAGTCAAGAAAAATTCTAAAAATTATTGAGCCAGACTTGAAAAAAGATGATAACCTTGACCAACGGCATCGATTCCGTGCGCATCCGATCCGTAGATCAACGGAATCTGCATCTTTTTGGCCAGAGAAAGCACCTGAATTCCCGGATAAAACTCATTGCAATACGGCTTGTACATTCCGGCAAGATTAAAATCAAGCTGCCTTTTCGTTTGCTTGATTTCTTTCAAAATCTCTTCGATAAGCAGCATATTGCGCTCATCAAACTTTTCGGGAAATGAAAAATAATCTTGATATTTTTTAATCAAACTCATATGTCCGATTCTTTTCGGGGCATATTCTCCCAAATCGGCTTCGATTGAATCTTTGACGAGCATTAAATATCGATGATATACTTCTTGGGGATCATTCAGCCACTCTTTTACGCCGGCTTCCAAATCTTCAGGTGAAAAATCGATGCAGTGGAATTTATTTTCTGAATTTTGAATGAAATGAACCGACAGAATTCCCGTGTCGCAACGCGGACCATATTCGTCAAGGAATTTTTTGATTTCAGTTTCAAACCCGGGCAAATAATCGGTTTCAAACCCGATATACACGTTGATTTTTCCCTTGAATCGCTCTTTTAGCCATTCAGCATGTTCAAAATACTCTTCAAGCTGATCAAAGCCGAGCGATGCGGTCTCATAACCTTCCCTTGGTCCTTCGTATGCTACTTCAAACCCCGCCGGAAGCGGCGCGTGTTCCGTAATGCAATAGTCCGTAAACCCTAATCTGATTGCCTTTTCAATCATTCTTTCGGTTTTTTCTCCGCTTCCGTGCGCACACAGCTGCGTATGCGTATGTCCGTCCATTTTCATTTGCTGCACCTCGCTTTTTTCGATAATTATAGCCATCCAAGTGCTTGACGTCAACAAATCTGTTATAATGAACACATCAAAAACAAGGGACTGAGATCAGATGAATTTCGTTTCATGGAACGTCAACGGCCTAAGAGCCGTGCTCAAAAAAAACTTTAGCGAAGTCTTTGAAAAACTTGATGCCGATTTCTTTTGCATCCAGGAAACCAAATTGCAGGAGGGACAAGTCGAACTTGATTTGCCAGGATATCATCAATATTGGAATTACGCTGAACGCAAGGGATACTCGGGAACGGCAATTTTTACGAAACACGAACCTCAATCGGTCAACTACGGAATCCGAAACAGCGAATTCGATCATGAAGGCCGAGTCATTACTTTGGAATATGCAAGTTTTTATCTTGTTTGCTGCTACTCGCCGAATTCACAGCCAAAACTCAAACGCATCGATTTTCGGATGGGATTTGAAGATGCCTTCTTAAATTATCTCAATGATTTAAAAGAGAAAAAACCGGTCATCATGTGCGGTGATCTGAACGTTGCGCATGAAGAAATCGATTTGAAAAACCCACGAACCAATCATAAGAATGCCGGCTTTTCAGATAAAGAACGAGCCTGCATGACGCGACTTTTGGAAAACGGATATCTTGACACGTTCAGATTCTTCCATCCTGATGAAACAGGCATCTACTCATGGTGGAGCTATCGTTTCAATGCCAGAAAAAACAATGCCGGGTGGCGCATCGATTATTTCATCGTTTCAGAATCTCTGAAGGATTCGTTGGAAAATGCAGAGATTCTGACGGACATCATGGGTTCGGACCATTGTCCAGTCCTGCTTGAAACAGCTGATTTGGAAATTTAAAAGGAGAAAAATATGAATTTTGTTGCTTTTGACTTTGAAACTGCAAATGCCAAACGAAACAGTGCCTGTTCTTTAGCATTGACGGTCGTTCAAAATAATCAGATCGTTGACGAGCTCTACTCGCTCATCAATCCAAAAACCAATTTTGATTATCGAAATATCGCCATTCATGGAATCAAACCTCAAATGGTTGCCGATTCTCCGGATTTTTCCGAACTGTGGCCTCATATCGAAAGCTTTTTTACGCCTGAATCGCTCGTCGTTGCGCATAATGCTCCTTTCGACTGTAGCGTGCTGACGCGCACGTTGGAAAAATACGGAATAGCCGCCCCTCATTTTAACGTCATCGATACCGTCAAAACAAGCAAGCAATTCTATGATTTCCAAGACAATAAACTTGATACCATCTGTCAAAATCTTGACATTGACCTCGCACATCACCACAATGCCTTAGATGACAGTCAGGCATGTGCCAAAGTTTTGCTTTCTCAACTTCAAAATTTTGGATCCGATACGTTGAAATCATTCATTTACAAATACCCGCGAAAACGATAAGCTTAAATTCGCTAAAAAATCCGGACTGCGTAATGACGCAATCCGGATTTTTCCGTTATGGACTTTTATAACATGCCTGATGTTCTACTCAAAAATCTCCAACATCTCTTCATAGCGTTTTCCACGAGGTTCAAAGACCAACGTTCGCTTATCGTCATCCGTTTCATCTTTGATAAAATGAACAATCAAAAATTCTTTCGGCAAATCATCTTCAACAAACTGCGACCATTCAACAACGCTTACTCCGTCACCGTTGAAATACTCTTCAAGGCCAAGATCGTCTCCGCCCGTTTCTTCAAGCCGATAGACGTCCATATGGTAGAGGGGCAAACGACCTTCGTGATATTCGCGAATCAATGTGAACGTCGGACTTTTGACGTTTTTCCTAATGCCGAGTCCGCGCGCCAGTCCCTTTGTAAACGTTGTCTTTCCAGCTCCAAGATCACCGTCGAGCAAAATGACGTCACCGGCATGGAGCGATTTTGCAAGTTTTTCAGCGATTTTTTGGGTAAGCTCTGCATTTGATACGGAAAACTGCATGATCTTAGTCCCCTAGCGTTTGCGCTGCCGTGATCAAAGCAACCTTATAAACGTCTTCTTCGGAGCATCCGCGCGAAAGATCGGAAACAGGCGCATTCAAGCCTTGAAGAATCGGTCCGACCGCTTCGAAATTGCCCAAACGCTGCGCAATCTTGTAGCCGATGTTTCCAGACTGCAGTTCAGGGAAAACAAAAACGTTTGCGCTGCCGGCAACTTTTGAATCTTTAGCCTTCTTTTTCGCAACGCTTTTGACAAATGCAGCGTCAAATTGAAGTTCGCCGTCGATTTGTTCATCAGGAGCCATTTCCTTAGCAAGCTTGGTTGCTTCTTGAACCTTTGTGACCTCATCCGATTTTGCAGAGCCCATCGTTGAAAAACTGAGCATCGCAACGCGCGGATCAATATCGAACAAACGCGCAGATTTAGCGCTTTGAACGGCAATTTCTGCCAGTTCTTCAGCATTAGGATTGATATTGATCGCACAATCGGCAAAATAATAGCGCTCATCACCGCGACTCATGATGAATGCACCGCTCGTCCGACTGACGCCCGGCTTCGTCTTGATAATCTGAAGCGCAGGACGGACCGTATCTCCCGTTGGATGAATGGCACCGGAAACGAGTCCGTCCGCATTTCCCGTGTAGACCATCATCGTTCCGAAATAATTAACGTCTTTCAGCATCTTTCGTGCCTGTTCTTCAGTATTCTTGCCCTTGCGTCGCTCGACGAAAGCAGCCACCATCTTTTCAAATTCTTCCGAAGGATACTTGTCAGGATCGATCACTTCGATGCTTTCCGGCAAAGCCTGTCCGTTATTTGAAGCTTCGACCGTTTCTTTTGCTCCAAGAATGATCGGCTTGATCATGCCGTCATTTGCCAAACGAACCGCTGCTTTGACGATGCGTTCGTCGTTTCCTTCAGGAAAAACGATTTTGATGTTCTTGCCAGAAATTTTATTTTTCAAACTTTCAAATAAATTCATACCATCTGCACCTCTGTTGATAAATTTTTTGTTTCCTGATTAAAGCTCATCAATCGTTTCTGGGAGCTGCCAATCAATCGGCTCCTCTCCCATCGCAATCAATGCCTGATTGGTCTTTGAAAACGGACGCGAGCCAAAAAAGCCGCGACTCGCCGACAAAGGACTTGGATGTGCCGACTTCAAAACAATATTTTTCGTTGTATCAATCAGACTGATCTTATCTTGTGCGGCACGTCCCCATAAAATAAAAATCACCGGACCGGGACGATTTGAAAGCTTTTCGATCGCAGCATCTGTCAGTCTTTCCCAACCCTTTCCTTTATGCGAAAAAGCCTGTCCGTTCCTGACCGTCAACACAGAGTTCAGCATCAACACTCCCTGTTCGGCCCACTTTTTAAGATAACCGTGATTGACCGGCTTGATTCCAAGGTCGCTTTCCAGTTCTTTGTAGATGTTGCGTAAAGACGGCGGAATATCTACGCCTGGAAGAACCGAAAAACTCAACCCGTGCGCCTGATTTGGTCCATGATACGGGTCCTGTCCCAAAATGACCACTTTAACGTCTGAAAACGGGGTCAATTCAAAAGCCTCGAAAATATGATACATGTCCGGATAAATCGTCTGATTCAAATACTCATTCTTTAAAAAGGCATGCAATTTTGCATAATAATCAGATTCAAACTCCGATTCCAGCACTTCCTGCCATTCGTTATGGATAATTGTTTTCAATTTCAGCACCTCGCTTTTATTTTATCACAATGTTAAACTATTCACATATGTTTTCGCTTACATTTTGATTTTCATTTCATTCTCGGAAAATTATTGATTTTTATCCGCTCTTAATCGTTTTTCACGCGTTTTCATGTTAAAATTATAATGATAGACAAATAAAGTGAGGTTAATTTCAATGGTTCAAATCATCGCATCTGACATGGACGGAACTTTGTTGAATGACGAAATGGTCATTTCACCAGGCAACGCCGCAGCAATCAAACATGCACAGTCTCTTGGCGTGCATTTTGTCGTTTCTTCGGGGCGATCCCTTGAAGAAATCAAGCCGTTGATTCAGGCTGCCGACATTACCTGTCCTATGATCACGCTGAACGGTGCAATCGTCTTGGATGAAAACGCCAAAATGATCAGCGCCGCCCCGATCCCTGATACGGTTGCCAAAAAAATTATTGTTTCTTTGCATAAAAAGGGACTCTACTTTGAAGTAATTACTGACAAGGGCGTTTGCTCCGAAGACAAAGCTAAGCGAATCGAAAACTTTGCGGAACTTCTCGCAAGCATCAGTCCTGATACTTCTTATAAATTGGCCGTTACGCTTGCATCTGCCCGAATGGAACTGATGAACATCAATTATGTCGACAATTATATGGATCTCGTCGATGATCCACATACAATTATTTGCAAAATCGTTGTTTTCAGTCAAGAAGGCATGAAAGTTCTCGGTCCTATCAAAGATGAGCTTTCAAAGGACAAGAATCTTGTCATCACCTCATCCGGTTCTCGCAACATCGAAATCAACCACGTTAATGCTCAAAAAGGCGTAGCGCTTGCTGCATTTGCCGACAGTCTCAACGTTCCAATGGATAACGTGATGGCTATCGGAGACAACAACAATGATGCCTCAATGATCAAGGCCGCCGGCATCAGCTATGCCGTCGGAAACGCAACCGACGAAATCAAAATGCTTGCCAAGCACCTGACGGTCAACAACACTGAAGACGGTGTCGGCAAGGCAATTGAAGAAGTATTGGCAAACAAAAATTAGTCAAATCTTTCGATAAAAGAATCGAGGTGAGTTTCAAGTGCGCAAATTATATTCTTATCGCAATCGCCTGTCAACTCGCGGAACAACGACGATTACGGATGAAAACGGCTCAAATGTCTATCTTATCAACGGCCGTTGGGGGATGCATGCCGGCGTCATGTCGGTCTACTCTTCATCTAATTTGCTTGAAGCCGAAATCAAGCAACGCTCACTTGGAATGCTGCCAAAGTTTGATTTATACAAAAAGCGCAGGTATGCCGGCTCAATTCGCCGATATTACGGCGTCAGTCGAGAAATGATGTTCGTGAAAAAGCTCAACTGGCTGATCATGGGCAACCTTTCGACTTACAATTACCGCGTTTTTCATGGTCGAGAATGCATCATGACCATCAACGAGGTCCAATTGGCAAGCGGAGATTATCTTGAATTCACCATTTCCCATGAAGAAGATGAGGCATTGCTTCTTTGCATCGCTTCAATTCTTGATTATTGGGCCAAAACCGGGACGAAGGCGCGCAATCGGCGATTCGGCTGCGGCAGAAACCTTGCATTTGACTAAAGCATTAGAGAGAAAGGAACTTACAATTTGATAATCCGTCAAGCAGAAGAAGACGACGCCCAGCAGATAATGGCACTGTTCCATATTATTTTAAAAGAAATGGAGGTGCCTTTGCTGAAACAAGCCGATGACAAAAAACTTTGCAAAGCGTTGGAGCGTTCTTTCGAAACTCCCGAGTGTCGCAAAACGCTTGCGCAAATTATCGTCGCAGACGTTAGCGGAAAAGTGGCGGGAATCGCATTTGGCTATCCAAATGAAAACGAGCACAAAGTCGATTCTCTTTTATGCCGCTTCTTTCCTTCCGTTGGCCTTCAAAAGCGCGACAGCGTGTATGATCAGGATGATTCTGAGCTTCCTGACGAATGGTATCTTGATTCGTTGGTCGTTTCGCCCAGATACAGAGGATGCGGCATCGGTACGGCCTTGCTTAAAGCATTGCCGAAAGTTGCGCACAAAATAAACAAAGTCAGGATCGGTCTTGACGTCGACGTTAAAAATACCAAGGCTGAGCACCTTTATCGTCACTTGGGCTTTAAAGGAAACTCAACCTGCCTGATCGACGCTCATGAGTACAAACACTTGCAGATTGCAGTCTGACGCCGATCGACTCAGATTTGACAGCCGTATGCAAATTTACGGCTGTTTTATTTTACGATCAGAACGGGATCATCGATGTTCATCGATTCCATGACAAAAAAGCCTCGCAAAATGCGAGACTCTTTTATTTTCATTAATTCAAAATCTTAACGGTTACCGTCCGACGACCCCATGCTATCGATTGTGCAACAGTCGCAAAGTGCAAGTCGATGACGTTGCCCTTGATCGCCGTCCCCGTATCACCGGCAACGGAAACTCCGTAACCAGAAACCCAAATGATGCTTCCGAGGGGAATGACGCTTGGATCAACAGCAACGCAACTAGGATGTTGTTTGAGGTTGATTCCCGTTGCTGAATAAGTGCCCATTCCATTGGCTTCGGTCGAATAGGCCGTTGCTGACATTGTCAACGTCTTTGAACCTGAAATGTTGTCTGCCGAGGTTGCAGACTCAGAATTGTCAACCGTTTTCGTTGACGTCTGCTGAACCTGCTGCTGTTTTTGTGCTTCTTCTTCAGCCGCTTTCTTTTGTGCTTCTTCCATGGCTTTCGCCTGTTGCTCACGGTCGGCCAGCTGTTTCATTTCACTTTGTCCGTCAGCAATTTTTTTCTTTAAATCCGACATCTGCGAATCAAGCACTGCTTTTTGAGAGTTGACTTGGCGTTCTTGTGAAGCAAGATCTGATTGATATCTCTGCAATTGCTCCTTGGCTTGCGAAATATCGACAATGCTTTGCTTAACGGCGGCCAAGCTGTCATTATACACGCTTTGCAAACGTTGCAAAGCAATCATGCTTCTCAGCCACTGAGTCAAGCTTGTCGATTTCTCAAGAATCGAAAGACTCGTATTCGTTCCTTGGCGCTTTTGAAGTTCGCAAAGACGTTCCTTGGCATCTCTGTCGCGATTCTTTTTTTCCTGCTGCGCCTGTTGCAGCTTGGTCTGCGTTTGCGCAATCCGTTGCTCAGTATCTTTCTTCTTTCCTTCCAAATCTGAAAGTTTTTGATAAACTTGGTTGATTTTATCCATTTTTCCAGACAATTCGTTTGAATTCTGGTCGAGCTGTTTCTTGACCGATTCTTGTTTTGCTTGAATGTCAGCGACCGAATCGCATAATCCGACAACTGCTGCTGCCTGAAGATTGAACAAAATGGAAATCAAAACCAGCACTACTGCTTTTTTTATTTTCATCTATATAACAGCCCCTTTACTTTAATCAAGTATAACGTGTATTTTGATGCGTGATGTGACACTTTAATTACAATGAGATTGCTAAATGGCGTAATGTTACACAAGTGTAACAAAAAGCTTAAGATATCACTTTTTGTTACGCAATTTGATGCTAATGACAATATAAAAAATACGCATAGCGTTTAATTTCTATGCGTACGAAAAATTATTTAAAATTTTTGAGCGTTCGTTGAATCTCACGTTCCTGATCACGTCGCTTGATTGTTTCACGCTTATCATACTCATGTTTACCGGTTGCTACGCCGATCAAAACTTTGGCAAAGCCATTTTTGAGATAGACTTTGAGCGGAACGAGCGTCACGCCCTTTGCGCTGGTTTTTTGTCCAAGTTGAACGATCTGCTTTTTATGAAGTAATAGTTTGCGTCTGCGCAAAGGATCGTGATTAAAACGATTACCTGCCGTATACTCCGAAATATGCACGTTTTCAAGCCAAGCTTCGTTGTTTTTGATTTGAGCAAAACCGTCCTTTAGGGTCACGCGACCTTCACGAACGGATTTGATTTCGGTTCCGGTCAACACGATGCCCGCTTCAACGGTTTCAAAAATATTGTAATCATGTCTTGCTTTTTTGTTTTGAGCCAACGAACGTTGCTTTTCGCTATTTTTTCCAGCCATCCGAACCAGACCTTTCTATTTGCGACGCTTGTTATTGTTTCGACCGCCCTTATAATACGGCTTGCTGCCTTTCTTGTAATCTTTTTTCTTGTCAAATCCAGTGCGTTTTCCGCCACGTTTGCGATCATCTTTGCCATGACGGCGATTATCGCGATTTTCTTGACGACGAGGCGGCAATTCGGGAAGTTCAACCCCTTCGAGCAAGTCAGAAGTCGGTGCCTTATCCAAATCAAGAAGCTTAAAATTGATTTCCTTTTGCTCAACGTTGACATCAAGCAATTTGACGCGCACGGGTTGGCCGATGCGATACGTCTTGTGTTTGTTGCGTCCGACCAATGCCATGTGTTTTTCGACAAAAACATAGTAGTCATCACCGATTTCGCTGATATGAATCAAGCCTTCGACCGTATTGTCCAATTCGACGAACATGCCGAATTTCGTTACTGAACTGACCATCGCGTCAAATTCTTCACCTACGTGGTCTGCCATGTATTCGGCTTTCTTCATCGCATCCGTATCACGTTCGGCATCAATTGCACGTCGTTCCATCTGTGAGCAATGCGTTGCGACTTCTGGAAGTTCATCACGAAAGACTGCTTGCGAATCTTCCGAAAGTCCATGTTCCGCATAATAATGAGCCATGCGATGCACCATCAGGTCGGGATAACGTCTGATCGGAGACGTAAAGTGCGTATAGTCGGTTGCGGCAATTCCGAAATGCCCAAGAGGTTCAGGAGAATATTTTGCTTGTTGCATCGAACGAAGCAGCATGACTGAAACGACGGCTTCTTCAGGACGTCCGGCAACTTTTTTCAAAAT
>JBHADD010000210.1:0-3546 GCA_041854925.1 Ligilactobacillus sp.
AAAAATAATCAGCTATTTGCTGAATCGGAAGTATACCAACTGGCGGATGTTAATAATGATAGCTTAAAGAGAAAGATGATCATGGATGAGGAAATGTTTGGACATAAGTATGGGATTGTATACAGTAGTTCTTACAACAAAATGATTGTTGACCCGATTGTTTCCGATGATAATGAAGTGTATCCTTATGAACGAGTGGTGCCAACCGTTAGTGATGGTGGGGTCGTTATGATTGTAAAACATGGTGATAATTTTGTGTTGCTTAGGCAATTTAGGCATGCTATCAGAAGAGATCAGTATTGTTTCCCAAGAGGATTTTCTGAATCAAAAATGTCATCGCTTGAAAATGCCTATAGAGAGTTAGCAGAAGAAATCGGTGCAAAATTTATACGGAATAAAACTGAATTAATCGGAGAAATCAATTCCGATAGCGGTCTTACCAGCGGAATATCAAATGTTTATCTTGTCGAAGTTGAAAGTTATAATCACAGTGTCGGTAGATATGAGGGAATTGAAAAAATTATAGAAGTGCCTATTGAAAATATGGATAGTTTTATTGTTGATAACAGAGTAGATGATGGATTTACACTGAGCGCATATTCATTATATAAGGCTAAAAATTAATTATTTGGAGGTGAGTTATTGAAAATAGTTGTTACAGGCGGCGCGGGGTTCATCGGCAGCAACTTCGTGTTTCACATGCTTAAGGTACATCCGGACTATCGCATCATCTGCGTTGACAAGCTCACGTATGCGGGCAATCTGTCGACGCTTAAGCTGGTGATGGACAATCCCAACTTCCGTTTCTGCAAGATTGACATCTGCGATCGTGAAGCAATTTACAAACTGTTTAAAGAAGAACATCCCGACATGGTTGTCAACTTTGCGGCCGAATCGCACGTCGATCGTTCGATCGAAAATCCGCAGCTTTTCCTTGAAACGAACATCATGGGGACGTCGGTTTTGATGGATGCCTGCCGTAAATACGGCATTAAGCGCTACCATCAGGTAAGTACGGACGAAGTCTACGGCGACTTGCCGCTTGATTGCCCCGACCTGTTCTTTACGGAAGAAACGCCGATCCATCCGAGCTCTCCTTACAGCAGCTCCAAAGCCTCGGCCGATCTGTTGGTTTTGGCATACCATCGTACATATGGCCTGCCCGTGACGATTTCGCGCTGCTCAAACAACTACGGACCGTATCATTTTCCTGAAAAACTGATTCCGTTGATGATCATCAACGCCTTGAACGACAAGCCGCTTCCGGTTTATGGCGAAGGACTCAACGTTCGCGACTGGCTTTATGTTGAAGATCACTGTCGCGCGATCGATCTGATCATTCACAAAGGACGCGTCGGAGAGGTGTACAACGTCGGCGGTCATAACGAAATGAGAAACATCGACATCGTCAGGATCATCTGCGAACAGCTCGGCAAGCTTGAAAGCCTGATCACGCATGTTGCCGATCGCAAGGGGCACGACCGTCGCTATGCGATCGACCCGACGAAGATTCATGACGAGCTCGGATGGGAACCTGAAACGATGTTCAGGGACG
The DNA here is from genome assembly GCA_041854925.1 of Ligilactobacillus sp. Lineage (GTDB taxonomy): Bacteria > Bacillota > Bacilli > Lactobacillales > Lactobacillaceae > Ligilactobacillus. The sequence continues at coordinate 1,556 of JBHADD010000210.1, forward strand.
GCATCAAGAAGACGATCCAATGGTACCTTGACAACAAGGACTGGTGGGAAGACATCGTTATAAATATAAAAAGATAACTATTGATAATTTTCAAAAGATCCGGAATCGTTCTGAGGTTCCGGATCTTTTTGTCGTTATCAAAATAAAAATATTTTTATATTTATTTAGAAACGCGCAGATTGCTTGGCTTGTTAAAATGTCATTGTAGTCAGTTTTTGAAAGGGGAACGTTTTTTATGACCAAGGGACGATTCAGGGGAATGCCGCACGCCGTGGCGGTGTTGGTGTTTGTGTTTGTGTTTGAAAGCTCTGCATTTTCAAGCGAAAATGATGTTCCGGCAGTCGAGGGAAAAGACGGCAAGTATACGGTGCACCGTGTTCTGCGTGCGGCGAGAGGGATGCGTGCGTTTGTTCCTCAGCATTTGGTTGAGTTTGAAATTAAAAAAGAAAACCCGGATGCTCCTGACGTTTCGGTCGGCGAGGTTCGTATCGCTTCTGATTCCGTCAAAGATTTAAAGGGAAGCACGCAGCTTTCTTTTGGAACATTCAAGCATGCGGGCGAATACTCTATGTTTTGAGCGAGAAGAAAAACAACGTTGAGGGGTGGAGCAGTCTCCTGCAAAGTACGGACTTCGGGTCAAAGTTTCAAGCGATGGAAAGGGAGAGTTCAAAATCAGGTGCGTTACGGCCGAATCGGACGGCAAAAAGCGAGATAAGATCAAGTTCGCTGACGTTATCAGGAAACAAGACGAGCTGTCGATTTCCATGAACGTTCAGGGAGATTCGACAGACAAGAAAAAAAGTTCCCGATTGTGCTTAAGCTGAGCAAGGCAAAAACTTATGACGGAAACGGTATTGCTGAAGCTGTGGTCGAAAACATGGATGCGAAGGAAAAGCGAAAGATCCAGGTTGCTTATGGAGTTCAAAGACAAATGTCATTGAAGCAAGGTGATGTTTTGCGGTTCGTTCTTTCAATCGGGACCGGGTACTGGGCATATCAGAAATGCGAAAGGGACGGTTATTCGCATAATGTTTGTTCTTCTGACGGGGGTTAGAATCCTTATAGCGATTCGGCAGGTGACGGAAAATATGATTTCGGACTCACAAATAGCTGCAAAGGCAACGGTGGTTGTTGGATGGAATGTCGAAGGATGTTTTCCTGCGTGGCCTGGATGCTAAAATCAACGTGACAAACGTCTTCAACGGCAAAAAAGTACCGCTGATCAAGGCGTTGCTTTGTGATTATTTGGAATTTGAAATAATCGGGATCATTGTTGTGATTTGCGTGATTATGGGAGTTGCGATAGTGGTTAGAAGGAGAAGACTTTGAATTTTACAGGGTTGCGGATTGTTCGGTTGAGATTGACAAAAAAATTGCTTCTATACTATGATATTGCTTGTGTTAAAATTAAACTAGTTGTATGGATAATTAAGCGGGGGATTATTTAGTCATATCAAGAGAGGCGTAAAATGAGTATCAGGGATTATTTGTTGCCAGCTATCAAAGGCTTTAATTATGATAAGTACTGGAATCGAAGAGATAAGATATTTGAAAAGAAGACACCCAAAATATTAAAGATGTATTATCTTTTTTATTTGCGCAGGATGGATGCCAAAAATGGAGCTGATATTAATATATTAACGGCTGCTAAAGAGAACAATTTTAAAGGTCATCCTATCTTAGGGCACGGTATAAGGTTATGCCCGTATAATGGTGTAAATTGATAAAAAAAGAGAGCCAAGTGCTCATCTCCCAGGTATAATTTAAATTAACCAAAAAAACTAAAAATACTAGGAGGATGAACAATGGCTCAATTAAATATTACATTAAATCAAGAGGAAATTCTACAGCTTCTTTCAAAGGATCACGATCAGGCGTTTCGTGAGCTGCTTCGTAAAAGTCTCAATAGTATTCTGATGGCGGAATCCACTGCTCAGCTCAAGGCTGAGCCTTATGAACGGTCAGAAGAACGCACGGACAGCCGCAACGGC
>JBHADD010000211.1:0-6566 GCA_041854925.1 Ligilactobacillus sp.
CATTGCTTCGCGCGAATAGTGACCGATTCTGACCATCAGGTGGCGAATCATGCCGGAATGGCGCTCTTCGTCATAAGGTTCAAGCTCGTAAGCGTTCAAAACCTTTATGACTTCCTTCAAAATCTCGTCGATGCGCTCGTCTTGAATCAGGAAATTTTCAAGCGGAAGGAAGTTGTGACTGCCTCGTTTGAAGAATCCGGTCTTCAAATCACCCTTCGTTCCGCGCACGGGAACCTGGGCCTTGTTGCGATAATGGAACGGATCCTTCATCCCGATTGTTTCTGCAACTTCGATGTCGTCCAGATGAGCTTTTTTCAAAAGATCCTGAATCTGCTTTTGTTTGAACTTGAGCTGAGCAGGATAGGCCAAATGCTGAAGCGGCGCGATTCCCGTTTGCGAATATGCCTTGTCTTGTGATTCGACGCGATCCTTGCTCGTCGTCAACCGCTCGATCACCTTGGCATAACCGTAATTTTTGCCGACCTTGAGCACGTGCAGCCTGATTTCTTCGCCTGGCAAAGCATCATCGCAAAACAGCGTGTACCCGTCAACCTTGACGACGCCCATTCCTTGATAGGTCAAGTCAGTCACGGTTGCTGTCAATTCTTGATTTTTTGAAACTGGTGGTTTAAATTTCATTGATATTTTCCTTTGCGTATAAAATTCCATTGTTTATTTTAACACAAAAAAGCCGGGTTCACCCCGACTTTTCAATGCTCATTTAATTTGACCTTTTTGCCGTTGCGTTTGATGACGCCCTGTTCTTCAAGCAAATGCAGTTTGCGCGACAGGGTTTCAGGCGTCATCCCCAGATACAGTGCCAGATTCTTCAATTTCATCGGCAAAACGATCTGGTTTGAATGCTGTTTTTCATACAAGCTGTCAAAATAGGCCAAAATTCTGTCTTCAACGGAATCCATCGCAAGCAGGCTGTTTTTCAAGCTGAGCTCGCTCATCTTTTCAATCGAAAGCTTAAGCAAACGAACGGCCAGTTCGGAATATGTTTTAAGCAGACGATTAAATTCTTCGTAAGCAATCACGCAAATTTCCGAGTCTTCTTCGCAAGATATGAACAAGTCCTCGTTTGGTTTGCCATAAAGCCATAGTTCGCCTTCGTAATCACCTGATTCAAGCATTCTGACGACATGCTCTTTTCCGTCTTCTCTCAACTGATAAACGCGAAGTCGTCCGCTTTTGACGATGATCATTCCGGAAGCTTCGTTTGGAGAAACGACGAGTTCACCGCGAACGAAGCATTTATGCAAGACGACTCGTTCAATCAGTTCCTGTTCGTCATAAGGCAATTCGTTAAACAGCGGCACGATGCTTACGCAGAGTTTTTTTGACATCTGATCATTCCCTTGAATAGTTTTAAATGAGCTTAATCGCTGATTTTTATGCTGCTTACTTCATGACCGAGATTTTCAATGACGCTTTTGGCAGCGTTGGCTTCTTGTTCATCGCTTGAAACAAACTTCACCTTGCCGGAATTAAACAAAACTTCGACTTCTTTGGCGTTTGCTCTTTCTTCAAGCACCTGCTTGATTTTTCCCATGCATGAAGGACAGCTCATTCCTTCGATTTTCATTGTAACATGTTTCATTTTAATCACCTCGTTTAAATTATGCCGCACGACGCAACAGAAAAAATTGATTCAAATCAATTTTTTACTTAAAAGTCTCATTCCGTTCAAAATCACCAATAAAATGCTTGCTTCATGAACCAGCATGCCGGATCCCATATGAACATATCCGAAAACAAGGCCCAACAGCAAAATCAAAACAGTCAACAAAGCAATCGCAATGTTTTCTTTCATGTTGGCTTCGATTTTTCGCGCAAATTTTTTGGCATCATCAAGCTTTGTCAGCTCAGACGTCATGAGAACGACATCGGCCACGTCCAACGCAACGTCAACGCCGGAGCCAATCGCAATGCCGACGTCGGCCAATGCCAATGCGGGCCCGTCGTTGATTCCGTCTCCGACAAACCCAACCTTAAATCCTGCCTGCCTCAACTCATTGATTTTGTCGACTTTTTGATCCGGCAAAAGTTCCCCGCAACTCTCAGAAATTCCGATGCTTTCTGCGACTTTGTCCGTTGCTTCCTGATTGTCTCCTGAAAGCAAAACCAGCTTTTTGATCCCGTCTTTTCTCAGCCTGCTCATAGTCTCTTTGGCATCTTTTCGAATCCAGGATCCAATCGCCAAGCCACTCGTTACTTCACCGTCAACAGCCAGATAAACACGTGAGTCCTTTGAATTCTTCAAGCAAAATCCAGGTTTTCCGACAAATTTTTCGTTTCCGACGCGCACTTTTCTGCCGTCCACGATGGCCTCGATGCCTTTTCCGGGAATCGTCTTCATTTGACTGACGTCATGTCCGCTTGAATCGACGTCCTGCAAAGCCGAAACGATTGCCCTTGCAAGCGGGTGACTGCTCTTTGCTTCAATCGCTTTGAGCAATGATCGATCATCTTTTTTCCAGACCATTTCTTCGACCTGCAGATGACCGACCGTCAGCGTACCGGTCTTGTCAAACGCCAAGGCATCGATTTTGCTTAAGCTTTCGATTGTCGAAGCACCCTTGATCAAAATATTTTCCTGGGCCATCCGCCCGATTCCGGCCGCAAGCGAAACCGGAATGCCGATGACCAATGCCCCCGGGCAGCCCAATACCAGAATCGTGATTCCGAGCTCTGCATTTTGCAGGCAGATTCCGCTCAACAGTGCCAGCAAAAAAACGGTCGGCGTATAATATTGTGCGAATCGGTCAATCATTTTCTGCACCTTTGGCTTTGAATCCTGGGCATCTTCGACCAGCTCGATAATTTTGCCAAATACAGTGGCGCTCCCAATGCGACTGACTGAAAAAATCAGCATCCCGTCTTCAAGAATCGTTCCGGCAAAAACGTCTTCACCGCTGCTTTTCGGCACTGCTTTGGCCTCGCCCGTCAAATTTGCCTGATTCGTCTTGCCAAAGCCTTTAACGACGGTTCCGTCGGCAGGAATTCTGTCGCCCGCCCTGACCAGCAGCAGATCGCCCTGACTGATTTCTGCCAGTCGGACCTCTTTTGGCGAATCGTCATCAATGCTTTTAAGTCTCAATGCCTTGTCAGGAGTCATCTTCGCCAGTTTCTTGATTGCCGATTGCGTCTTGCTCAAGGTCAGATTTTGCAAAACCTCGCCCAGACAAAACAGCCAAACGACAATGCCTGCCTCGTTGAACTCGCCTAGCACCATTGCACCGATAACGGCCGTTGATACCAGCAATTCGATTGAAACGATGCGATAACGCAAAGCCTTCAATGCTTTGATCAAAATCGGAATCCCGCCGATGACGGCAACGATGATCATCAATAAATCGTACCAAACCGCCTGTTGCCTGAAAATTTCAGCCATTAAAATAAGAATCGTCATTAAAATCGTTTTATTACGCATGTTGTTTCCTCCAATAGCTTCAGTATATGGGAAATGCCGAAGTTAAAACTTGATTTAAATCAAGTTAGCTGATATTCTTGCTGTTTGCTGCTTTGTCCTCTTTAAATGAAAATTCAGAACAGACGGCTGCAACGGTTGACATTTTTCAAAGAACCCGGTTACGGGCAGATCCCCGTTTTTTCAAATCCGCCAGTAAATGCACAAAGTCAAATCAATCAGTACATGACATTCGGCGTGAACTCTGCATCTTGCAATCATTTCCAATCAAAAAAACAGCCATGACACAAGGTCCTGACTGTCATCATTAAATTTAATCTTTTTCGTCTTCTTTATCAAGTTCCAGATTGCCGACGTCTTCAAGGTGACTGACGCCTTCAACAAAGTGTTCGCGCGCGTTCGTTTCTTCTTCTTCAGTTCCCGTGATTGCTTCGTCCGGAATTTCGTCGGTATTGGCAAAAATCTCAAGATGCTGCTTGTGATTCCTGAAAATCATCGGTGCATCCCCGCCATACTCGCCATCGACGTTGATCATCATCTTCTCGTTGACCGGCTTGGCAACGAGCTTGGAAGTTTTGACGTAGAGAATTCGCGGATCGTTGACGTGCTTGCCTCCGTTCAAGACCATCGTGATCAGCTGCAAAATTTCGATCAGGTTGCTCGTCTTGACGACGATCAGCGTGAACTTGCCGTCATCAAGCGAAGCATCCGGCACGATCTGTTCAAACCCGCCGACGGAATTCGTCAAAGCCAGAAAGAACATGGAAGCTTTGCCGTCGTATGTGCCGCCGTCATATTCAAGGTGCATCTTGATTGGCTTGATGTGCGGCAAAAGTTCGGCACCTTTGACAAGGTAGGCCAAATATCCGAACAGCGACTTGACCTGGGACGGCACGCCATACGTGAGTTCAGTCAGCAAACCGCCGGCTGCGATATTGACGAACCAGTTTTTGCCGGCCTCGCCGATATCCATCTTGATTGTCTGGCCTTTGGCAATCACCTTGGCAGCACCAATCGGATCTTCGCGCGGAATCTTCAATGCTCTGGCATAGTCGTTCGTAGTCCCGGCCGGAATGATGCCAAGCTTCGGACGATGCTTCAGCGGTGCGATTCCGTTGACGACCTCATTGATCGTGCCGTCGCCGCCGGCTGCGACGATCAGGTTGAATCCGGCTTTGGCAGCACGTTCTGCCTCGTTTTTAGCGGAATTAGGCTCCGGCGTCGTGGCATATGCGCTCGTTTCGTAGCCGGCCCGCTCCAAAATATTTAAAATGTCGACAAGATTGTTTTTCATTGCTTCCCGGCCTGAAGTCGGGTTGTAGATGATTCGACAACGTTTTTGCATTTTATCACCTCAAAACAAAAAGCTGCCAAGTCCCGGAAGCGGTCCCTCTCACAGCTTCTTGACCATTCTTTGAAATACAGAGTCAAGACCCTGTTTGGCAATTATCTTTCAGCAAGGCTTGCCATGAGCAGCTTGTTGACGACTTTCGGATTGGCCTTGCCGCGAGTCTGCTTCATGATGGCACCGACAAGGAATCCGACGGCACGATCTTTCCCGTTCTTAAAGTCGATGATCGATTGCTCGTTGTTATCCAAAACCTCATCAATGATCGGCTGAAGTTTGGCAGGATCGGACAACTGGGACATGCCCTTTTCTTCGACCCAGGCTTTTGGTTCCGTATCGTTTTGAATGATTTCCTTGAAGACCTTCTTGGCAATCTTTGAAGAAATCGTTTCGTCTTCGATCAGTTTGATCATCGTTGCCAAGTGTTCAGGCGTCAAGGCAGTTTCCTGAAGCTCAACCTTGTTGGCGTTCAGGTAGGCAGAAACTTCGCCCATCAGCCAGTTGGCAGCAAGCTTGGCATCCGCGCCGGAAGCAACGGTTGCTTCATAAAAGTCAGACATTTCTTTTGTCTGCGTCAAAACGCCGGCATCATATTCAGGAATTCCCCATTCCTTGACGTAACGTTCACGGCGCTTGTCAGGCATTTCCGGAATCGAGTTCCTGACTTCTTTGATCCATTCGTCAGAAATATGGATCGGCGGAAGATCAGGTTCCGGGAAGTAGCGATAGTCGCTTGCGCCTTCCTTGACACGCATCAGAATCGTCGTTCCCGTCGGCACGTCGAAACGTCTCGTTTCTTGCTGAACCTGACCGCCCGACATCAAAACGCGTGCCTGACGCTTTGCTTCGTATTCGAGGCCCTTTTTGACGTGCTCAAACGAATTAAGGTTCTTCATTTCCGTCTTCGTGCCAAACTTGTCGGATCCGACCGGACGAACAGAAATGTTGACGTCGGCACGCATGGAGCCTTCTTCCATCTTGACGTCGGAAACGCCGGTAAATTGAATGATTTGGCGCAAACGAGTCAAATATGCATAGGCTTCGTCAGGAGAAGCAATATCCGGCTTTGAAACGATTTCGATCAGCGGCGTACCTTGACGATTCAAATCGACATATGAATATCCGTCCGGATTGTGTGTATTCTTGCCGGCATCTTCTTCAACGTGCATTTCTTCAATGCCGATCTTCTTTTTCGTTCCGTCTTCGAGTTCAATTTCAAGCCAGCCGTCGTGCGCAATCGGCGTATCTGACTGCGTGATCTGGTATGCTTTAGGATTGTCAGGGTAGAAATAGTTCTTGCGATCAAAGTGCAGGTCCTTTCTGATTTCACAGTTCAAAGCCAAGGCTGCGCGCATCCCGTATTCCAAAGCACCCTTGTTGACCTGCGGCAAAACGCCGGGATAGCCCCAGTCAATCACGTTCGTGTTCGTATTGGGTTCTGCGCCGTATTCAACCGGTGCCGGCGAGTATGCTTTGGAGTTTGTTTTTAATTCAATGTGGACTTCAAGTCCGATCGTTGTTTCAAAGTTCATTAGTTTTGACCCCCAATCTTAGGTACGGCTTTATGGAAATCAGTTGCCTGTTCAAATGCAAAGCCTGCCTTATACAGCGTATCTTCTCTGAAACGCGGCGCAACAAGCTGCATCCCGATCGGCAAGCCATCGGAAAATCCGGCAGGCAGGGACATCCCCGGAAGTCCGGCCAGGTTGACCGGAATCGTCAAAATATCGTTCATGTACATCGTAACCGGATCGTCGATCTTTTCGCCGATGCCGTATGCCGTCG
>JBHADD010000212.1:0-8905 GCA_041854925.1 Ligilactobacillus sp.
ATCCATTCTTTAATTACGAACGGGTTTCTTTAAAAACAAACGGCATGACTCCGGTAGAATACCGAAATCATGCCATGACAGCTTAATTGTTTAATTTTGTCTAACTTTTTTATTGCACTTCATGGCGCGGATTTTTTCGTATTCTAGTCGGAACGCTAAGATTTCACTCAAATTTACGGACAAAAAGGCTATTTTTGACCATTTTGTCCGTAATCGGCATTTTTCAATTAAGCCATTTACGGACGAAGCGCCCTTTTTCATCGATGTGTCCGTAAACGACAGAGTTTTTGCCAAATGCAGTTCTACACAGAATCTGCTCAATCACTGCACCTGACCTCGGTTACGGGAAAAACGTTGACTTTTGAGATTTGACCGTAATCTGAGACCGCATTGCTTTGGCGAAGGTAACCGAGTAGAACATTTTTCCGATTTTTTGAGATTTTGTTCTACTTTCAGGACCGCGCACCACCGTTTTGCCCGTAATCATCAGAGATGCTGCAAAGATTTCGTCAAATCAAAAATCCTTCCAAACAGCGATTGTTGTCAACAGAACTGCATTTGCCATGAAAAGGGATTTCATCCACATTTTCTCCAATCAGCAAAAAAACGCAGGGCCACTCTGCCGCTGCGTCATCATCATAATCTTTATTTAAATTCGTCTGCCACCTGCTTGACTGACTTTCCTTCGCGCTTGGCACGCAGGATAACCTGACGAACCTGCTCATCCGTGAAGGCCTTTTCATTGAGTCCTTGTGCTTTCAAATCTTTGCGAGCCTGTTTCACTTGCGCATCAGTCAGCCTGCTTTCAGCTGCGGAGGCCGCAGAATCAGAAATGCCGCTGACAACGTCTTGTTTGGTATTTTTTGAATACTTTCGCGACCTGGTCTTGTTTGCGTCTGATGAATCATCATCGACGGTATATCCGAGTGAACGAAGGATACGATCGTTGTATTCTTTCAATTTCTTGGCATCATTATAGACATCGCGATAATAGCTTTCATTGATGCTGCCATAACCGAGAATTACCGCAAGCTTTGTGTTGGAGGCAGTATATTCATAGTTTTCCGAAAGTGTTTTGGCCTTCTTGTAAGCCTTCAGGAAAATCTTTCTTTCCTTAATAACTTCTTTGAGCTCCGTTTCAAGTCCAGATGACCGCTGAACGAGAAGAGACGAGCCGGAATCAACGTTAGCAACACGCTGAAATTTTTGACAGGCGGCAGTATACTTGCCGTTGTTCATGTCCGTCAGCCCCCGTTGATAATCAGTCAGCTGATCGACAACGGTCGTTGCAAAATCATCATTGGGTTTCTTCTTCAAAGCATCCCGATACGAAAGTTTAGCAGCATCGTAGTTGCCGTCACGAATGCTTTGCTTGCCGGCCTCAACTGCTTGATTATAATACTTTTGCGTTTCTGCCTTCCTGGTATAGCCGTATCCAACGAAAAAAACGGCCAAAACAACGCCGACAATCGTCCACCATGCCCATCTTTTCAATAGTCTCACCTCTTTTACAGCTTACTTCACATTATACCATGTTTAACCGTTCTGATTAAAGATTGACGTGTTCGGAAAATTGTCCTCAAGCCATCTTTTCAAGAGAAAAACCCAGCTTTGAACATCTTTTTCGACATAAGTTTCATTTTTTGCGCTGATTTTTGTTCCGAGTCCCAAACCATGCTTTCCTTTCGGGTAAACGTGAAGTTCAAACGGAATCGCGTTTTCGCTCAAAGCTTCAGCTAAAAGCAGACTGTTCTGAACGGGAACGGTTCTGTCGGCAAAAGTCTGCCAAATAAACGCCTTTGGTGTTTTATCGTTCACTCTTTTTTCAAGAGAAAATGCAGAGCTTTGATCCATCAGCTCATCTCCCAAAAGGTTTTCAAACGAGCCTTGGTGCCAATATCTGCCTGACGTTATCACCGGATAGCATAAAATCATTCCTGCCGGGCGAATCAGATTTTCGTCATAGCCAAGCTTTTTAAGCTCATTGGGGATGATTCCGAGACAAGCTGCCAAATGTCCGCCTGCGGAAAAACCCATTACCAAGATTTTTTCCTCATCGATGTTAAACTGCTCTGCATTTTCCTTGAGAAACAAAATACCCTGCGCAAGTTCGCACAAAGCCGCAGGAAATCTCCTGGGGGCACAACTGTATCGTAAAATGCAGACTGCGCAGTCCATCGAAAGAAGTTCCAGTGCGATCGGCTCTGCTTCGCGATCCGAAGTTTTCGCGTATGATCCGCCAGGACAGATGATGATTGCCCTTCTTTTGCGATGAGGTTCAATCTCTTCGGAATTGTCCGGAATATAGCAGATCAGCCGAGCGTCATTTGTCAGCGTTGTCTTTAACTTATGTTCGAAATATCTCATTTTAAGCCCTCTTCAGCAAAAAAGCCGGGATAATCCCAGCCAAATTAATCTTTCAGATTGGAAGTACCATTGCCAGCAATGCAACAGCGACAAGGCCCAGCACAACGGAAAGGCCCATTGAACGTGAGCGATAGGCAACAATTGCAACCAGGACGGAAGCAAGAATCTTTGCCATATAATCGCATCCGACGAACGTGTATGTTTTTGTATTCATGAAAACGTCCTTTACGACCAAAGCCGTAAAAAGCGAAACCGGGACATATTTCATCCATTCATTAAACCAATTTGGAATCTCACGCGTTGAAAAGATACGCAACGGGATAAAACGCGGCCCGAAAGCAACCAGCATCGATAAAAGGATCAAAATGAAATAATCCATCGTTGACATGTTCATACGCTACTCTCCTGACTTGCTAATGACTTTGCGACTCGCTTTTGGCTTGATTCGCTTGAGCCAAAAACCTTTCTCCTTGCCCTTCTTCACCAAAGTGTCTTCGATGACAAAGCCAGCGAGCGAAGCAATCAGCGTCGCAACGACAAGGCCCATCGTACTCTTCAAAAGAGTCATCGAGATGATTGCAAGAACAGCTGAAAAGAAGCTGATCAAAATGGTCAGCTTATTCTTAATTTGCATCATGATCATATAAAGGAACAAAGCAGTCAAGGCGTAGTCAACGATTGCAAGCTCAATCGTAATCACGTTGCCGATCAAACTGCCAACGAGGTTTGAAAGCGTCCAAAAGAGCAGCGAGTAGTGTTCGACCATCAAGGCATCTTTTGGGGTCCATTCCTTATCAGTGGCAAATTTAAGATAATTAACCGCATAATTTTCATCATTAAGAGAAACAGCGAAGAAATACAGAAACTTTTTGCTCGTTCCACGAACATACTGCGACAAGCTTGATCCTAACAAGGCATAGCGCAGTTCCAGGAAGAACAGCATAACAAGAATCGTATGCATTGGGGCATTGACGGTCAACATCGATGCGATCATGAACTGAGCACCACCCGAAAAGACAAGCAATGAGACCAAAGCTGTCATTAAAGGAGTGAACCCCGCAGCATTAAGCAAAATGCCGCAAGCAACGCCGATCGGGATGTAACTCAAACATAAAGGCATCGAAACCTGAAAGACCTCTGCCCAACGTGGTTGTTCTTTTTCCAAGGTAATCCTCCATCAAATCATAGAAATAATAGATCTAACTGTACGTCATGTATAAATCGTGTAAATTTACACAAATTTAAAAAAACCTCGCAGAATCGATTATAACATAATATGTTATTCATTCGAAATCGAAAATGGGGGTTTAACCCAAATCTAACAATTAAAAAGAACAATTATCCGATAATGATCTTTTCTGTCGGAAGCTCATAGCTCAGATCGCGATTGCGTTTCGGAACGAAGAACAACAGCGTATAAAGCATTCCGATTCGACCGACAAACATCAAAACCATGATGACGATTTTGCCGACAAGGGTCAAACTGCTCGTGATTCCAAGCGAAAGTCCGGTGGTCCCGAATGCCGACGCGACTTCAAACACGATTGCAAGAAGCGATGCGTTCTCCGTAATCGACAAAATCAAAATCGCCCCCACGCACAAAATGGTCGACAAGCCGACCACCACGATTGCCTTTTGAACGTCGTCTCTTCCGATGCGACGATTGAAAATATTGATATTGTTGTGTCCGCGAATGAATGAAAACATATAAAGAATAAAGATTCCGACGGTCGTCGTTCGCACTCCGCCGCCGACCGAACTGGGACTTGCGCCGATAAACATCAAAATTGACAAAATCAAAATCGTCGTCGTGTTGAATTCGGCCATATCGTTGATTTGAAGCCCTGCATTTCGTGAAGAAACGCTGTAGAACATTGCCGTCATCAATTTGTCAAACCAATCTTGGTGAGACAGAGTTCCGCGCATTTCAGAAAAATAAATCAGAACCGTGCCGACAATGAAAAAGAAGACCGCAAAAAAGACCGCCATTTTTGCAAACAACGAAAAACGGAATTTGCGCTTCGTCGTATACTTGCTGAACTTGTAGAAAGCCCAGTTTTCGCACTCGATCAAAACCGGATAGCCGATGCTTCCGATGATGATCAAAATCATCACGACAAACAAGAAGCCGTAATGATGCCTGAACGGGATGATTGAATTTCCCGTCACGTCAAAGCCGGCATTCGTGACCGAACTGACCGAAACGTAAATTCCGTGGAAAAATGCGGCGGACCAAGTCATCCAAACGCCCGTTGCTTTAAAATAAGCCGCAAAAATGACGCCAAAAACGATCTGAACGGCGATCATCAAACCGAAAACCGACGTTACGAGTCGAACCATGCCGCTTAATTTGGGCTGATTCATGTCAAACTGAATCAGCTGCCTTTGGTGCAGACTGATTCTTTTGCCGGCAATCACCAAGGCAACGGTTGACAGCATCGTAATCCCGAATCCTCCGACCTGAAACAAAAATTCCAATAAAACGATGCCGCCCTGATTGTACACCTGCTCAATCGGAAACGTCGTCAAACCAGTCACGCTGATGGTTGAAACGGCCATGAACAAGGTATCCAAAAACGAAATTTTTCCCCCTGGATTTTTAAAACACGGCAGGCTGAGCAGGACAAAGGCAATTACGGTCGCCAAAACATAATACGTCACCAAAGACTGAATCGGCGTTGCCTCGCGATAAAGCTCCTTTAGCTTATGAATCATTTCCGCCCTCACTCGATTGCTTTCATTTTCTGGTAGCTGATGACAATTTTTTGTTTAAAATCAATCGCCGTATTCGTATGGTCAAATTCAGGGTCGAAATTAAGAATCGCAGAATTTCTCAATTGCTTTTCGATCACACCGGTAAAGCGATGGCGATGATACGTGAATTCAACGTGCGTTCCCTTGACAAATGCTTTCCCGATACTTGAAACTTCAATCTCTTTTTCCTCACGAGTTCTTTGCTCGCGTTTTTCGGACTGTTCCATCGAAAAATCCCCCTTTGCTTTCTCTTTCCTCATTATACCGCAAAACGAACGAATTTTGCTAACCCTCGATTTGCTCATGAAGCAGAGCAAAGTATTTTTCAAGGTAGATCTTATGAGCCGCCGTCATAATGATATTGTCAAGCATCAGCTTTTCTTCCGTCTTGTCCTGGCCGATTTTTTTGAGCGTTTTCTGCGTTCCAAAGACATATTTCAACGCATTATCGAGCTCTTCCGTGAAATATTCGTATGCTCTTCTGGTAGGATAAGTCTTGCGCTGGATCTCGACTAAAACCTTAAGATCCGCAAGCGGCAAAACCGTCTTTGAAATTGCGATAAAAAACAGGTACGCGATCTGTTCGCGCGAATACTGCTTTTTGATTGGGCTTTCAATCAGATGCTTTTTGACGTAATTGCTGATCATCGAACTCGTCAATTGAGTTCCGTCCAAAGGTTCAAGATATTCGTTCAAAAACGTCGTCGCCTGCTCCAAATAAAGTCCAACATTCGGAATCTGATCGAACGTCGGCATTTTAAATCCTTCAATCGATGGCACGAGTGCTTTTTTCTTATCGTCAGTCATGTTCTAGTTCCTCTCTCAACTGCCTTATATCAAGCAATTATAACGATAGTGCGTCTTAAGGTCAACAAGACTTTAACAGCAGTTTTTGCAAAACTCTTTACAAGCAGTCAATTTAAGTCTATACTCTAGATACAGTTAACGGGTTTTTAGAAAACCGATGATGGAGAATATAATTCTAAAAAAGGACTTAAAAGATATGACTAAAAAAATTATTTCTGATTCAGGCGCAAACGTTTTGCATTTAGACGATGCATCATTTGAAAATATTCCGTTGACGATTCATGTCGATGGCATTGATTATCAAGACGATGCCTCGCTTTCGGTCAGCGAATTTGTTGAAGCGCTTCATCAAAATGACGGAAAAACTTCAACAGCATGCCCAAGCATTGCGCAGTGGCAAAAAGCTTTCGATGGAGCTGATGAAATCTATGCAATCACGATTACGAGCATTCTTTCCGGAAGCTTTAATTCTGCCGTACAGGCAGCCAAATTGTATCGCGAAGACCACCCGGAAACAAGGATTCACGTCATTGATTCGCTTTCTGCCGGCCCCGAAATGGAACTTATCATCGACAAGCTGAACGAATTAATCGATGCTGGTCTGAATTTTGACGAAATCTGCTCAAAAATCGATGCGTACAAAGAAAAAACGCACCTGAACTTTGTACTTGAATCGCTCGATAATCTCGCTAAAAACGGCCGCATCAGTCCGGCAGTGGCCAAAGTCGCCAAAATGCTCAAAATCCGCATCATCGGCCGTCCTGACGACGGCAAGCTCACGCTGGTCGGAAAAGCTCGCGGTGCAAAAAAAACCATCTCTTATCTAATCAAAGACATGGAAGAACACGGTTTTTCCAACGGCCGCGTCATCATTGCGCATATTTTGAATGAAGAAGGAGCAGACAACCTGAAACAGGCCATTCTTGCCAAGCATCCTGAAGCTTCTGTCAAAATCAGAGAAGCACGCGGCCTTTGCACCTACTATGCCCAAAAAGGCGGCTTGATGGTCGGATACGAAGCATGATTCTGATTAAGAATGCAAAGCACTGAGGCTGCACTGGATTTTGACGAATGAAAAATCTTATACAGACACAAAAAAGGAGCCGGGAATGATTCCCGGCTCCTTTTTGAAGTCAGTCATTTACAACTGTTTAGTTGCCTGGATATTCTGATTCCATTTCTTCATGGAATTCTTGTTCCGGACGGATGATGCGCATCGTAACGTACAACAAGATGAGGAACGCTGCAATGAATATCAGCTGAATCAGAACCGAATGCAAGACCTGATTTGCTCCAAGTCCTGACGTCAATGCTTCACGGAATCCGTAAACAGAGTACGTCATCGGCAAGTATGGGTTGATTGCCTGGAAGAAACCGTTCATTCCGCGAGTGATTTCGATTGGGAACGAACCGCCGCAAGATCCGAGCTGGATAACCAGCAAGATCATCGAGATGAAGCGACCAGGGTTGCCGAATGCCATTGCCATGAACATAATCAGGAACATGGACGTGAACGAGAACGAAACGGCATTCACGATCATCTGAACCGGATGATCCGGATGAAGCCCGCAGACCATCATCAAGACCGTTTCAACCAAAGCATTGCCCGTAGCTACGAGCGCTCCGATCGCAACCTTGCTGAAGAACCATTCCGTTGCGCTGCCGTCTTCCGTTGAAATCCGACGAATCGGGTAAACAAGGTTGAAGACGAGGCATCCGACGAACAGAGCAACCGACAGCATGTAAGGTGCCAAGGCATAGCCGTAGTTAGGCACGTAGCTGTAATGCTTTTTTTTGAGCTTCGTCGGGCTTGCAAACATGCTTGCGTTAGCTGAACCGAGGTTGAGCTTCGTTACGGTATCTGCACCACCCTTAAGAGCAGAAGCAAGTTTCTTGTTGCCCTTATGAACATCGGTTGCACCCTTGTCAAGCTTGCCCGAGTTGGCAGCAAGTTTCGATGTTCCGGCTGCAAGCTGTGAAACGCCGTCAGTCAATGTCGGTACTTGGCTGTTAAGCTGACCAAGTCCCGCTGCAAGCTGACCTGCACCTGAACGCAATGCGCCTGAGTTGGCCGCAAGCTGTGACGTGCCGGCTGCAAGCTGGCCTACGCCGCTTGCAAGGGCAGGAACTTTGCCGTTGAGCTGGCCGAGACCGGCATTGATTTGTTGTGAACCATATGCCGCACTACCAACGCCTGCAGTATATTTACCAATTCCAGCTACCAACTCGTTAGAACCGACATAGCCTTTATGCAATTGAGAAACCATGCCAGGAACTTTACTAAGCTTACTGCTTAATCCGTCAACCGTTGCTTGATTTCCAAGAACTTTTAACTGCTTCTTAAATGCTGAAATTTCATTTTTGTTGCTCAAAACAGCATTCAGTTTTGCCGTCTGATTCTTGAAATCTTGATTTTCCATAACGCTTTTAGCTGCCAACAAAGTTTGAATATCGCTTTGGGTAAGACTTGAATCAATTTGATTTGCCGTATTCATCAAAACTTTAACGTCATTTGCCTTATCCAAAAGCAAGGAAACCATTGAAAGCTGATTTTTAATTTGTGCAATCGAATTTGCATCAAGCTGCGTATTTCCTAAAACCGCTTGAATTGGCTTGAAATAGTTGGCCTGCTTTGCAAGAACGGCACCTTGTGCTTGAAGGGTAGCACCCATAACGTCAACAAAGTTAGCTTGAGGAATTTTTCCGGACCTCGTCTCTTGAAGCACCGTATTTACGGCTGCACCAAAGGCTGAGTCGCTTGTTACCGTAGCTGTTCCATTCATAAGCGCAACAGCCAACGACTTGTTTTGCAAGCCTGTCTGAATCTGTTCAATCGTCAATTGCTGACCATTGAGCTTGATATTTGGAATAATCGTGTTCTGAAGTCCGACAATGCTTGATTCAATCGTCGAATATTGTCCCAACAAACCATTGATGCCATTGATCTGCGTCTTCAACTGATTGATTTGTTCAGGAG
>JBHADD010000213.1:0-4752 GCA_041854925.1 Ligilactobacillus sp.
AGATAGTAGCCCACGGCTACAATAATCACATCCTGCTGAAATTGCTTTCCTTTAAAATGATTCATCGTCATTCCTCCTGCTATCTTTTTCTATTATTCTACCTTATTTGATAGTAGATTTAAAACTTTGCAACAGAACCATCTTTCTAACTTAGCTGGATGACCTTTAGCTTCCTCAAACGATTGCCTTAGTTCATCTAAAAAGAGTGGCTTAATGACTTTCATAATGTTTGGAACCGACGTATAGTGCATCCCTAAATGACTACGACTGTCTTCACTGGCCACTGCCTGAATCATTGATCCCAAGATGTCTGGATTAATCTGATCCCATTCTAATTTTTCGCCAGCATCAATAATTAATTTCCGAGAAAGAGTAGTAAACTTAAGTGACTCATGTTGTTCCTTAAAAAGATCACCGTTAACATATGGAAAGTCATCCAACCAACTTGGTGTATCACTCGGACGGTTATCTTTGTTTACATCTAAGACACCAAATAGATCCTGAAAAAATTTATCTAAATCCAATCCATCTTCTTTAGTTAATGCTTTGATCCGATTAGTGAAGATATTTTTCTGAAAGATATCAGTATCTTCAGCAAATAAGCAGAATAATATCCGAATTAGAAATAAGTTTAATCCATGACGACTTACATCTGGGTTATCTTTGATCACTACATCATAGAGTTTAGCAAACCGTTCGGCAGCGCGAATATCAGCTGGATTTTCTTTATCAAAGTCAGCCTTTTCAATTCCGTTCCAAGCTAAAAAAAATTCAAACTTTTGTGGTAACCGCTCAAATTCGACGTCAAGGGTATCACCTGTCTTAGTGTCTTCAGCAAGGACACTTTCAAAATCTGTCACCATAATATAACGAGGTTTTGCATTTAACTCATTAACTTTTTGTTTAAGCTCTACAAACCTTTGCATTAATTGACCATCATTTACAACCTGATGGTAGTATAGACGGTTTTTGAGATAAACCGCTCCTGATTCTTTAGCAAGATTATTTGTTCCTTTACGTAATTTTGTTATCGTTGCTTTAGGGAAGTCGTAGATAGACAGGAAATCATAAATGAATTCATCATGGTTATCATGATGAATAATATCCGTAATTCTATCTTCAATTTCAGTGATTATCATTTTAGTACTCCAGTCAACATTATTATTTTTCTATAATTCTATTATATAGGAAACAAATATCTAGTAAAATTTTGAATTTTTAATTCATATTATGTTAACCTACTTTAAGGTATATAAAGAGTGAAGCGGCTAGATAGTTTGGGTAGTTAGGGTGGTTTGGGTACTTCCCTCAATTTATTTCCCGGGACGCACCAATCTCCTAATATTTGTCCTAACTCGTCATTTATTCGTCATGAATCGTCACGATATGTAAAAAAAGCGTGGTCTCACTTAGGAGATCACGCTTTTATTGAAAGGCTTTATCTTAAAGCTTTTCTTTGGAGACAATGTTCAAGTTGTCATCCAATTCATAAACAACTGGTTGACCTGTTGCCATTTCAACGTCCATGATGTCTTCATCAGAGATGTTTTCAATGTATTTTGTCAAGGCACGTAATGAGTTGCCATGTGCGGCAACGATAACGTTCTTGCCATCTAACAAGTCTGGAGCGATGTTGTCTTCCCAGAATGGGATAACGCGTTCCAACGTAACCTTCAAGTTTTCGCCACCAGGAACGATGCGTGGGTCAAGGTTTGCATAACGACGATCGTTTGCTGCAGAACCTTCATCGTCTGCGCTCAAGAGCGGAGGCAATACATCGTATGAACGACGCCAGATGTGAACTTGTTCTTCACCGAACTTTTCAGCTGCTTCAGCCTTGTTTTGGCCTTGCAATGCGCCGTAATGACGTTCGTTCAAACGCCATGTCTTTGTTTCAGGAACCCAAAGTTGGCCTGATTCTTCAAGTGCGAAGTGAAGCGTCTTGATAGCACGCGTCAAAACTGACGTGTAAGCTTGGTCAAATTCGATGCCAGCTTCTTTAAGCTTGCGACCTGCTTCTTTTGCTTCTTGTTCGCCTTTTTCGCTCAAATTAACGTCAACCCAGCCAGTGAACAAGTTCTTCAAGTTCCATTCACTTTGACCGTGACGGATAAATACTAATTTTGCCATTTAGTACAAACCTCTTTCTTAGAATATGATACAACCATATTTTACACTGAAAACGCGAAAATTGGTAGCTTTTTACAAAAATTATTGTTGCTTATAGCGTCTGATTGCAGAAATCATGGCTTCAGTCGCCTTTTTGACGTTTTCAGGCGTCGTTGCCAAATTGAATCTGATGTGTCCTGCCCCGCCTTTTCCGAACCAATCGCCAAAATCAACGGCAAGTTTTGCATCGCGCTTGATGACGTCCTCAACGTCTGCACTTGAAACGACCGGTTCAAGATTGATCCACATGAGATATGTTCCCTCAAGTTCTGAACAGATGATTTCAGGAAATGCAGACCTTAATTGCTCCTTGACGTATGCATAGTTTGAGCGCACGACTTCGATCAAGCCGTCAAGCCATTCTTCACCGTTCCGGTAAGCGGCCTCCCCGGCAACTTTTCCAAGCAGATTTCCATTCGGCGTTTTCTGCATTTCGACAAAACGATCGTACTTTCTCATGATCTGCGGATTCGGCACGATCACGTGACTGTTGTCAAAGGCCGCCATGTTGAATGTTTTTGAAGTCGAATCAAGCACGACGAGATTGTCGCGATAATAACCGTCTCTGATTGAAAGCCCGGACACGAACGGTCTTTTTCCGACGATCAAATCGTGATGAATCTCGTCAAAAATCACGCGGACCTGCTTGTTTCTGCAAAGTTCAAGCATTTCTTCGAGTTCTTCTGCGCTCCAGACTCTTCCGACAGGATTGTGAGGACTGCAAAAAATCAATAATTTGACGTTTTCTTCACCGATCTTTCGTTCCATGTCCGCCAAATCAAGCGAGTAAACCTCGTTTTCGTTTTTAAGCTCAGAAACAACGAGCCTGCGTCCGGTATTTTTGACGACTTCAGCAAACGGATTGTAGACCGGTTGCAGAATCATTACGGAATTCCCCGGCTGCGTCAAAATTTGCACAAATGTGCTGATTGACTGAACGACGCCCGAACCGAAACGTATCCACTCTTGATGAAGTTCAGTGCCGTAACGTTTCTTTTGCCAGTTCATGTATGCTTCATAATATTCCTTCGGCGTCAGCGAATAACCGAAAACACCATGCTTGACGCGTTCTTCCAACGCCCTTTGAGCCTGTTTCGGAAGCTTGAATTCAGTATCAGAAATCCAAAAAGGCAATAAGCCATCTTCGCCGAATCTTTCTTTTAAATCATCCCACTTGACGCAGCAAGTGTTGCGTCTGTCGACGGCATATTCGCTTAAAAACTCATCCTTGTTCATTTTGTTTTTCCTGCTTTCTTAATTTTTCAAGTTTATTGTTTTTCGTGTGAACGGGCTTGACTCCTAAAACATCAAGCATAAACGTGAAAATCGGAATGCCGACGATCAAGCCCCACGTTCCAAAAAGATGTTCCGAAACGAACAAAACGACGAACGTGTAAAAAATCGGCAATTCGGTTCGGTTGGACATCAGTTTCGGATTAAGCACGTAAGACTCGATCGCATGAACTACGATCAGCAAAATAATGATGTAAAAAACATCTCTTAAACCGCCAACGGTATAGCCAATGAAGCAAAGCGGAACTGCAGAAACAATCACGCCGGCAACGGGAACCAGACTGAGCACGAAAATCATCAGACTCAAACTGAAAAGCTGCGGCATCTTCATGAATCCAAGACATGTGGTCGTAATCACTGTATTTACGATTGCTATCATAAACTGCGCTTCCATCACGACGCCGAACGTATTCACGAAAATCTTTGCAAAATAATAAATATCCTGGAAAATCCATGCAAACGGTCCGCTCGTCAAAAAGCTTTTCGAAAATTCCGCCATCTGACGTTCCTCAATCGTAAAGAAGAAACTCAAAAGAAGCGACATGAACAGCGTGAATCCCATTGAACCAATGCTCGTAACGTACTTCATCACGATTTCGAAACTTCCTTTGACATGATTCATGACGTCAAGCTTGCCAACGTATCCGCTGATGAAGTTGATGACCTCGTTTGCCTCTTTTGGCGGATTTTGGTAAAACTGAAGCACTGAAGCAGCCATCGCTTCCGACTGACTGATCAGTTTCGGCACGTAAACGGTCACTGCCAAATATATCAGTCCGATCAGCGCCAGATACACGGCAATCACAATCAGCTGCGACGGAATTTTGACGTGTCGATGAATCAACATTATCAAGCGCGTGATCAAAAAAGTGAAGATGAACGTCAGCAAAATCACGCTGATGATGCTTCGCGAAACGTACAGGATTCCGATAATCCCAAGCAAGACGACGAAACGTCTCAAGCGGACGTTTTCCAAAAATTTATTCCATAAGTTCAAAGGAAATACCTCCCTAAATATTCCAGCAACAACAAGTCGATACGTCAATTTTACTATATTTAGGAATTTAGAGAAAGACAGAAATGAGGGCTGATTTTGATGAGGCAGACTCTGATTTTGTGTGCGCGCGTCGAATCTGGTCACGCGAGTAGACAAAAAACGGGGTGAATATGTGATTTTTGTCTACCTTTTTGGTAATTCGTCTTGTACCGCCTGTAAGGCTTGACGATTAAAAACAGTCTTTGCTGATAACTTCTTTTCCGCATTGAAAGGCACAATACCTAAGTGCATAT
>JBHADD010000214.1:0-5507 GCA_041854925.1 Ligilactobacillus sp.
GTCGACTTCGCTCTTGCAAAGTTGACTGCCTGAACGGAAACGGTATCGCCGCGCTGCTTGTCGTAACCGAGAGCGCCTTGAATCAGCTTGCGGATGTTTTTGGCATCGCCTGCCGACAGGTCGCCGTTGATGACGACTGAACTCGTCATGCGGTTGATCGATCCCGGTGCATTGATGACCTTAGTCGTCTCGGTGTTCAGCTCATTATTGACCGTTCTGCTGTACGAAGCATTGTCATTGTTGGCATCACCCGTAACGTTGTCAACGTTGTCGTTTACCTGACCGGTTTGAGCCTGCTTGATTTCGGCCTGCTTGCCGCTTGCCTGAACGTTTTCGCTTCTGATCTGAGGATTGCTGTAGTTTGTAATCTTCTTTTCGACTGCGTCAAAATTCAGATCAACGTTTACGGAGGCCTTGACTTTTCCCTTGCCGACGACCGGTTCGATCAAGCCCGTGATCTTCTTTTCCATCTGTTTTTCGTACTGACTCTTGAGTTTCATGTACTTGCTTGTTGCACCGGAACTGTCGGAAGCATCGTCTTCTTCGTTTTTGTTCAAAATTTTGCCGGTCTGATCGACGACTTTGACGTTATTTTTGTCAAGTCCCTGAACTGCACCAGTCGTCAAAGCAACGATCCCTTGCACCGCATCCTTCGAAATCGAAGTTCCCTTAAGTGTCAATACGATTGATGCTTTGGCTTTTTTTGAAGTCGAATCGTCAAACACATTGTCTGATTTTGGAATCGTCAAATTGACTTTTGCCTTGTCAACGTCATCCAAAGCAGCAATCGATTTTTCCAATTCTCCTGTCAAAGCCCTCTGGTACATGATTTTGCGATCTTCATCAGTCGTCATCATGCTCGCAGAATCAAACAGCTCAAACCCTTTTGAACTGCTCGGAAGTTTGTTGTCGACAGCCAGATTGATTCGATACTGATCGACCTTCGTCTTGTCGACCATGATTGTCTTGCCGTCGTCAGCCAGCTTGTATTTGATGTTTTGCGAATCAAGATCCTGAGAAATCGTCCCGGCGTCTGCTTCGCTCAAATTTGAAAACAGCACGCTGTATTCAACGCGCGTGTTCATGTAGTAAACCGTGCCGATTATCGCAAAAAGACTGATGATTCCAAGAACGATGGCAATCTTAACAAGGCGGCTTAATTCACTCCATTTTGCCTTCAAGGCTTCTAAAGTGTCCTTTACTTTATCCACTGATTTTAACCCCCTGCCACTAACTAAAACTGCATGTTCTTGATATCGTTGTATGCTTCAATCACCTTATTGCGCACTTGAACTGCGGTTTCCAATGATAATTGAGCTTCCGTCATATTGATCATGACTTTTCCCAAATCGCTTTCGGTCCCGGAAATCATTCCGTTCGTTCCCTGATCCATGGTGTTCATGTTGCTGTTCAAGCCTGCAATGGCTTTTTCAAGAACCGACCCAAAAGACTTTGCATCAGTTTTTGATGTTTGATTTTGTCCATCAGACAGTCCGGTAATCTTGGACAACTGATTCTGATAGTTCTCTAATCCTGAAATTGAATTCATAGCTTATCTCCTAATTAGTCCTTTGAAATCTCAAGTGCTTTCTTCAAAATGTTCTTGTTTGCTTCAGTTGACGAAACGTTTGCCTCATAAGTACGCATCGCTTGAATCATGTCGACCATTTCATCGGCCATGTTGACGTTTGGCATCTCAACGTATCCGTTTGCGTCAGCATCGGGATTCGTCGGATCATACGTCAATTTGGTCGTATTGTCTTCGGCAATGTTCGTTACCTTGACGCCTGCACTCGTAATCTTGTTTGTTCCTTGTGCCTGGCGAAGGTTTTCGGAAAATTCAACCGTTTTTTTCTTATAGGGACCGCCCTCGGCCGTTCTTGTCGTATTAACGTTTGCAATGTTTGTTGATGCCACGTCAAGTTTCATTCTTTCAAGCGAAAGTCCGCTTGCGTTGATCTGAAGTCCGTTAAAAATACTCATAAATCTATTCCTCTCAGTGATTAATTACGTAATTCATCATTTTATATCGTCCGTTCAGTTGAGAAGTAATCGCACTGTAATACAGACCATTTTGTGCTTGATTTACCATTTCGGTATCAACGTCAACGTTATTTCCGTTCTTTTGAAATCCGGTATTGCGAGATGTGATGTAAGGGCCGCTCGTTCCCCCGGTCTGCATGTGATTCTTATGAGTTTCCGTCAGATTCAGATTGTCCATCGCTTGACTCAGCTGGCTTTCGAAAACGACGCGTTTCGCCTTATAATTTGGCGTATTGACATTTGCGATATTGTTTGAAATGAGCTCTGAACGCGTTTGCGATACGTCCATTGCCGTTTTTAACAAGTTGTATGTATCCATTTCTGTTCCCTCCTCAATCAGAATATGAAAAAAGCCAATCAGTTGCCTAACATTGACTGCATCTAGCTTCTTCAATTACAACTAACCGCTTAACTGACTATTTCCTTACTTTATAGTTAGATTATGACATAGCGATTATAAATTCATTCGCATATTGATTGAAATATTACCTAAAATAATTATATTTAAAATCATTTTTTATGTTAATTTAGTGAACTTTATGCGATTTTTAAAAATAACAATTTCAAAAAAATTCCACATATTTATTTTATCGAGATCAATCGTAGATCTTTCACTTCTTTTGAGATCACTCCAGTTGTGTCGCGAGCGCTTCAATATGGACTTTCTTCACTGTATTTTGCCTAAGCTACGTTTCTTGTTTCTTTCATATTTCTAATTATGCAAATTAGTTTTGTTATGCTTGTCTAACAGCATTTAAACTAATTGATATTCGCTCGTCTCATAAATCAATTGTAAGAAAACGATTGCTTCAAACAACGCCATCTTGCCCGTAAGCCAGTCTTAACGCATTGCTTAAGCAGGCGATTCTCAGCACTGCATTTGACAAAAAGTCATCCAAGAAAAGAAAACGCCGGACAAAGTCAGTCGGCTTGCGACTTCCTCCGTTCGGCATTTCGTTTGATTAACTGTTTATTTTTTGAATTATAATCTCAACGCGTCGATTTTGCGCCTTGCCCTCGTCAGTATCGTTTGAGGCTTTAGGATTATTTTCAGCATAAGCTTGGACGGAAACGTTGCTTTCGCTGATGGCACCTTTTGAAACGAAGTAGCGCATCACTGTCACGGCACGAGCGGAACTTAATTCCCAGTTTGATGCGTACCTGCTTCTTTTTGAAACAGGAACGTTGTCAGTATATCCGGCAACGATAACGGGATTGCTTCTGACCTGCTTAAGATCCGGAACAAGCTTGTCCAACATTTGCTTGACCGTATCAGAAAGATCTGCCGAACCCGAATTGAACAAAATACTCGAATCAAGATTCAAGTGAACACCGTCGCTTTCATAGCTGACGGTAGTATTGCCGGCACGTCCGGTATTTTGGATGTCTTGTTTGAGTTTTTCGGCAACTTCTTTTAACTGCTGCTGTTCTTGAACGCGCGCCTGCTGTTTGCTGAGACTGTTTTGAACGCGCTGCTCACTTGCCGCTGCCTGCTTTTTGGTCGAGACGGATGATGCACCCTTGCCCTTCGTAGCCGTTTCGCCCATGTCAATCACGTTGTCAACGGCTGAATCGCTCTTGATCGGGTTAAGCGACATGACTTGACTGAATTCGTTTTTCAAAGCATTGAATTTGTTTGAATCAACGTTGGACATGGCAGAAACAACGATAAACAGCCCCAGCAGCAGAGTCAGCATGTCTGAATACGGCAGAAGCCAAGCTTCACTGGCCTCTTCTTCTTTTCGTTCTTTCTTTCTTCTAGCCACGTGCTCCCCTCCTATTCTTCAGAATCTTTGCGCTTTTCTGGCGGAATTTGAGCGTAAAGCTTTTGTTCGATAACTTTTGCGGAATGTCCCGCCTGAATATCCATGACGCCTTCGATAATCATCGTCTTAAGCAAAACTTCTTCTTCGTTTTTGGCTTCCAAACGCGTTGCGAACGGAATCATGACCAAATAACCCATGAAAATACCAAAAATCGTCGCAACAAAGGCCGAAGCAATCATCGGTCCTAATTTGTTGATGTCGGAAAGATTGCCCAAAGCACCGATCAACCCGATTGCGGCACCCATAACGCCCAATGTCGGCGACGTTGCACCGGCAGTCTTGAACAGGCCCGACATGCGGTGGTGTCTCGTTTCCATCGCATCAACTTCTGATTCCAACAAATCTCTGATCTGTTCTGCTTCGGCCCCGTCAACGACGAGCTCCAGACCTTGTTTCATAAAAGGGTCGTCAAGTTCGTTAACAGGTGCTTCAAGCGCAAGCAGTCCTTCGCGACGAGCAAGGTTCGAAAGCTCGACCAATTTCTCGATCGTCCCGTTCAAATCAGGCTCTTCATTTGACATCAATACTTTCATGACCTTCGGAAGCCGCTTAATGTCTGCCATCGTATACGAAGACAAAACAGCAGCAATCATGCCACCGAAGATGATTACGGCAACTTCACCATTCAAAAGCATCGCTACGCTGGCGCCCTTCAAAATCAGGGCCATCATGATACAGATTGCCCCAAGAACAAGCCCTATTATCAAAAATATATCCATTTCGTTCCCTCCGTAACTAACTGCTATATATGTACACATTTGTTATATCGGTAAAACATGCTTAAAATTAAGACGTCCGATTAAGATGTATAGTTGACCTTTTTGGGAGTAATTTTTGAATATTTATGAAAATGAGGAAAGCAACACTGCATTTGACAATGATTCGAAGATGCGACCGGTTCGTTCGGAAAATGCAGAGCACGCGTTGGTGAAAGCAGGACAAAATCTCAAATAGTCTACCGCCCAGGATAAATCCGGCCCGCACGGATCCGGAAGTAGAACAAAATCTCCAAAAATCGGAAAAATGTTCTACCGCCGCGTCCAAATTCGGCCGTGCATCTAAAAAGCTCCAAAATCCCGGAACACGCTGACAAGTCGCAGCCATAAATCAATACGGCAGCCCGCATGCTCTGCATTTGACAAAAAAAGAGAATCTTTCCTTCATCTCTTCCGGGAAAAATCCTCATGCTGAATATTATTTGAAACGTTTCGAATGCTCGGCCAGCTCATCAGCCGTATCGCTCAGTTCGCGAATTGCGACTGCAAGTTCTGACATCGAAGCCGAAACTTCTTCCGCATTTGCGGAAACCTGCTCTGTTCCGGCCGCATTTTCTTCAGTCGAAGCTGAAATTTTATCGAGGCTTTCACTTACCTTGGATTCGATCTCGTTTAACGAATCATTGCCGTGCTTGATTCGCTCCGATGTTGAAATAAGTTGCTCGGTATTCTTGTAAACAGCCTCCGTCGACTTGATCGCAGAATCAATCAGTTGCGTCTGGCGCTTGCCGACTTCTTTTGAAATTTCGACTTCATCCGATAAGCGATCCGACTTCTGCTTGATTTCCCCAATGATTCCGGCAATCTGGTTGGTCGACTCCTTGCTTCTGACCGCAAGCTTTCTGATTTCCTGTGCAACAAC
>JBHADD010000215.1:0-2988 GCA_041854925.1 Ligilactobacillus sp.
CATCGCAATATCCTTTGAGACGCTTGTCCGTCGGATTGCCGCTTTGATGCGGGTTGCCCAAAAAATAGATGCGGCGCGCACCGGCTTCGTAAAGTTCTTTTGTAGCCGTAATGCCGCCTTGGTAGTTGTCGCAACTGACGGTCGGAATCGTTTCAGACAGGTAGCGGTCAAAGGAAACGATCGGCAAACCAACGTTTTTGTATTCCTCGATGCCAAGATTGTGGGCACCGGCAATGATGCCGTCAACTTGATTTGCAATCAGCATTTTGAGATAGTCGCGCTCTTTTTCCTTGTTTTGGGCGGAGTTGCACAAGATGATTTTATAGCCGGCATCGAAAAGTTTTTCTTCAACGCACTGAACCAGTTCGGCGTAAAATGGGTTCATGATCGAAGGGAAAATAATGCCGATCAGGTGCGTGCTCTTCCCGTGAAGTGAGCGTGCAAGCGAATTTGGCTGATAGTTGAGCTCTTTCATTGCACGGTAGACCTGTTGTCTTGTTTTTTTGCTGATATATCCGTAGTTGTTGATGACGCGTGAAACGGTCGTTTTGGAAACACCGGCTTTCTTGGCGACATCAGTCAGTTTTGGTCGCATAAAGATCGTCCTTTCGCTAGGTGATTCAGATGCTCTGCATTTTCCAGAAAGTTCCGCGATATTTGACGTCCGATTGCGATTCGATCGTGATTGACTTTTGACCTTTTTCAGGGAAGAAACGTGCCGTCATCGTTTGCTTGCCGCCGTTGATGAAAATTTCGCAAAGCGAGTTGTCAACGAAAACGTCAAGCTCGAGCGGAGCATTTTTTGCAATCGAAGTCGTTCTTTGCGTGCCAAATTCAGTAGCGAAAACTTTGCCGCTGTTTCCGCGATCGAGGGTCAGACCGCCTTCTTCGGTATCAAAAACAAGTTTTAGACTTTGGTTGTTCGAACCGTTTTTTTCGAGGTGCAAAATGCCTTTCTGGTTGGCATCTAAAGTTAACTTTAATTCGTATTGGCTGCCCGTATCGGAAACGAGATTTTGAATGTGGTCTATGCCTTGTTCTTGAGTCAAAGGAAGTCCGTCATAGCGCAGGTCGGCCATTGCTTTGACAGGACGCTGAATTAGTTCGCCTTTGTTCGTTAATGAAAGCTCTTTGACCTGGCTCAAGCAATGAGCCCAGTTTTCTTCATCCGTCGGGTATTCAATTTCAGGAAGTCCTGTCCAGCTGATGAGATATGCTTTGCCGTCAGGTGCGTTGAAGGCTTGCGAAGCATAGACGTCAAAACCTTCGTCGAGGTTTTTGACCGTTTTGTTGCTTGCTTCAAAACGTCTTGCGTCAAGGTTGACGAAATCTCCGATGACGTAGTTGTTCGGATAGATGTTGTCATATGAGCAGATGTTTTTGTCCATGCCTTGCGGACAGAAAATGAGCACCGGTTTATCGTTGATGAAGACCAAACTTGGACATTCAATCATGTATCCCATGTTTTCATCCGTAAAATGAAGATATCCGAGGTCTTCGAAGTTCTTCAGGTCTTTGGAGCGATAAATTGAGATGCGGCCGTCTTTTTGTGTCGCATCCTGGGCACCGATGATTGCATAGTATTCATCTTTGTGCTTGATGATTTGCGGATCGCGGAAATGCTCCGTGACGTGATCTGGTTGTTTGATCAATGGTTCAGGGAGTTTTTCGATGCGGTTTTCCTCATCCATCCAGGCACCGAGCTGGTATGGGTGCCGAACCCAGTTTTCATCTCTTGAATTACCGTTATACATGATGAAAAGCTTGTCTCCGACTTGGAGCGCAGAGCCAGAGTAGGCGCCGTTTTTATCGTATTCAAAATCGGGGTTTAGGCCAAGGCCCAAGTTTTCCCAATGAACCAGATCCTTTGAACGCATGTGATTCCATGATTTTAAACCATGAACCGGTCCAAAAGGATATGATTGGTAGAATACGTGCCAATATCCATTATAATATGAAAAGCCGTTCGGGTCATTAAGCAATCCGGAAGTCGGCATGATATGATAGCCTAATTTGTAATCTGAGTTTGCAGCCTGCGCTTGAAGCTCGAGCAATGTTTTTGCTCCCCAATCGGCATAAGGCTTGTAGCGCAGTTCTCTTGTCCATTCCATAGCAAATGTCCTTTCTTGACGCAAAAATTGAAAACGTTGTCTTATTATGCTTTAATTGTAACCTTTGAGACCGTATATGTCAATCGATTAACACGCTAAAAACGCTGATATAACTGTAATTTCAAAAACTCCTTAGAGGAAATCAGAAAAAATGTGATAAACGATTGACATATTTCGAAAATACGTTATCATAGTATTTGTAAATGATGTTGAAACGCTTACAACATTATTTTTGGCAATTATTCATAATTTAAAGGTTACTGCATTAAAGGAGTGTGACTATCATGGATCACAAAAAGGTTGCCCAGCAGGTTATCGATGCCGTCGGGCGTGACAATATGGTTGGCGCTGCACACTGTGCTACGCGTCTGCGCCTTGTTTTAAAGGATGATTCGAAAATTGATCAAGCAGCATTGGATGCAAATCCTGACGTTAAGGGAACTTTCAAAACAAACGGTCAATATCAAATCATTATCGGACCAGGAGACGTCAACAACGTCTACGATGAGCTGATCAAGGAAACGGGGCTCAAGGAAGCTTCGACAGAAGAGCTTAAAAAAGTTGCTGAACAAGGCCAAAAGTTCAATCCGGTCATGGCTTTCATCAAACTTTTGTCTGATGTTTTCGTTCCGATCATTCCGGCTTTGGTAGCCGGCGGTCTGTTGATGGCATTGAACAATTTCTTGACGTCCAAAGGCTTGTTTGGTGCCAAGGCATTGGTTGAAATGTATCCGAACGTCAAAGGATTTTCAGACATGATTCAGCTCATGTCGGCCGCTCCGTTCATCTTTATGCCGATTCTCGTCGGGATTTCGGCTGCCAGACGTTTTGGTGCCAACCAGTTCCTCGGAGCCGCAATCGGGATGATCATGACTTC
>JBHADD010000216.1:0-4288 GCA_041854925.1 Ligilactobacillus sp.
AATCTTTTCCAAACGCGAATTGCTCATCAGGTCAGCAGCTTTCAGCTTCAAATCTTCATTTTCATTGTTCAGTGCCTTTGTCTTCTGCTCAATCTTTGCAATTTTGGTTTGAGTCTTTGTAATCTTGTTGTTCATGCTGATAATCGTTGTTGCAACAACCAAGATTACGATTGCAACGACTGCTGACATCAAAAACATCTTGATTGACGTCATGTCGATCTGATAAACCAGTTTCTGCTGATTTTTCTTTAGACCTTGTCCAACGGATTGTTTCTTTTCTATTTTCTCGATCGCAGTATTGTTCATCTGATATCCCCCTAATTAAATCACCGTTTTTTCAATTACCCGAAGTTTGGCAGAATGCGCACGGTGATTTTTTCCCAATTCCTCTTCAGTTGGAAGAATCGGTTTTTTGTTGATTAATTTAAAATTAGGCTGCATTTCACTTGGAATCACGGGCAAACCAGGCGGAAGATCGGGCAAACTCGTCTTTTCCCTAAACATTGATTTGACAAGTCGATCTTCAAGCGACTGAAACGTGATAACACTGATTCTTCCGTGAAGACTTAAAAGTCCAAATGCTGCTTCCAAAGATTCTTCAAGCGCGCCCAATTCGTCATTGACCGCTATTCTGATTGCCTGAAAGACTTTCTTGGCCGGATGGCCGCCTTTTCTTCTGGCTTTAGCCGGGATCCCCTCTTTAATCAACTCGACAAGTTGTCCAGTTGTTTTGATTCTTTCATTTTGACGGGCCTTTTCAATCCGTCGAACAATTGATTTGGCAAATTTTTCTTCTCCGTATCTGACAAAAATCCGTACCAAATCATTGTAGCTCCATTCGTTGACGATCGTTTCAGCAGTCAGGTCATTCGTTTGATCCATGCGCATGTCCAAGACTGCATCATGCTGATAACTGAACCCCCGTTCGCCGACGTCGAATTGAGGTGATGAAACGCCTAAATCGTAAACGATTCCGTCAACTGAAGAAACATTGCGTTTTTCAAGTTCTGAAGCGATATTTCGGAAATTGCTCTTGATAAGGGTCAGCCGTCCTTTTTCAATTTCGTTTCTTAGCTGTTCTCTATTGTAATCAATCGCAGTTTGATCCTGATCAAACGCATAAAGTCGGCCGTTCTCGGATAATTCAGACAAAATTTTTTTAGTATGTCCTCCTCCGCCCAGCGTACAGTCAACATAAACTCCGTCAGGTTTTATATTCAATCCCTCGACAGCTTCATTTAAAAGAACCGTTACGTGTTCAAATTCCGCCATTCATTTCACCTACAATCCAAAATCAAGCAGATCTTCTGCCATATCGTCAAAACTCTCTGCCGCCTGTTCTGATGCCTTTTCCCAACGTTGTTCAGACCAGATTTCAATTCGATTCGAGACACTGATAAAAACGCAGGGTTTAACAAGTTCCGCATAATCGCACAACGTCTTCGGAAGATTGATTCGTCCTTGCTTATCAAGTACGCACTCAGTCGCCGCCGAATAAAAGAAACGCACGAACGCACGAGCTTCTTTCCTGGCAAGTGGCAATTTTTGAAGCTTTTCTTGCAGAAGATTCCATTCATTTTCGGCATAAACGAACAGGCAGCCATCCATTCCGCGAGTCACGTAGAACTTTTCCCCAAGTCCTTCTCTGAATTTTGCGGGGACGATGATGCGTCCCTTGGCGTCCAAATTATGTCGATATTCACCAAAAAACACATCTACCACCCCCGATTTTTCACTATAGTTAAATATTACCACAACTTCCCACTTTGTACCACCAATTATACATAATCCGCCACCTTTAAATTTGAAACAACAAAAAATTTGTCTTTCATAGCTTTAAAAGAATAAAAAAAACCAAACGACGTCAAAAAACATCGTTTGGTTTCAAATTTATTCATGCCGCTTTTTCAAATAACGGTATTCATTATCTTGGAAAGCTGAAGAACAACCAATAATGCATACAAAAAAATCGAAATCAAATCCCAAATATACAGGTATCGATTAAAGAACTCGCCAATCATGAATTTTCTTTCATAAAAAGCCATGATGACTATCTTCAAAAAACCATATGCTGAAAAAGCAAAAATAACGAATGGCAAAATCGAAATTCCAAAAACATTCACAGAGAGCGAATGAATCGAAAAAAAGAGAAAAGGCAATAGCAAGTCGGCCAATCTGATTTTTATTTTTCTTCCCAAAGTAGACTTTATTAAATAAAGTATCATGAAAACGAGCAATGGCAAAATAATCTGCCCCGTCCATGAGTGAATCAAAAATCTCATTCAAACCATCCTATTCGCCTAAAAAAGTCTCATGCAAAACGTTTACCGACCGCTTGAGATCTTTGCCATGAACCAGTACCCAAATTGTCGTATAGCTGTCTGTCGTCTGCAAAATTTCAATCTTTTCACTCATCAAAGCACCGACCATTTTGGCCGTAACGCCCGGAGTCCCCATGATTCCGGCCCCGACGATTGAAACTTTGACGCAGTCTTCAACGATTGAAACCGGGATCTTCGCTTTTGAAAGAACCGTTTTTGCAACGAGACTATGTTCACGATTAAGATTAAAAACGTATTTTTCGGGTGAAATATTGATAAAATCAACGCTCAAGCCGTTAACTGCCAACAAATCAAACAATTTGTCGGCAGAACAATCCTCAGACTTGACCGTAAACTGCGTCAGTCCCGTTTGATGAGCAATTCCCGTCACCGTGCGATAATGATTGATTGCCAAATTTCTGTCTGAAATAACGGTTCCGGTTTCATCGACGTCATCCCAAGTTGAGCGAATTCTTAGAGGCAAATGTGCCTGTTGAGCAACTTCAACCGCACGCGGATGAATGACTTTTGCGCCCTCATGTGCCATATTGGCCACTTCTTCATAAGAAACGTTCTTTAAAAACTTTGCTTTTTCAACCAGCCTTGGGTCAGCCGTCATCATCCCTGAAACATCAGTGAAAATATCGCAGTATTCAGCCCCAAGCGCTGCCCCGAGCAAGGCCGCAGACGTATCCGAACCGCCTCTGCCGAGTGTCGTGATATGCCCTGATTTAGATAATCCTTGAAATCCGGCAACGACGACGACGTCGAAAGACTTAAAAGCCTCCATCAAGTTCTGCTTTTCAACGTCAAGGACCTTGGCGTTGCGATAATCGTTGTTTGTCATGAATCCGGCATCCGGTCCTGTCATTGCCGTAGCCTTCAGTCCGTTTTCCTTTAACATCTCACAAAAAACTGCAGCTGAAATAACTTCTCCGACCGAAACCAGCATATCCATTTCGCGCGGAGAAAGTTTCGATTTTTCGTTTCCGACAAGATCAAGCAAAGAATCGGTAGCGTAAGGATCCCCTTTGCGACCGATTGCTGACACCACGACTGCTGCTTTGAATCCCTTCTTAACTGCACATGCCACGTGTTTCATGGCCGCATGCCTTGCCTCATCATCCTTGACGGAAGTCCCGCCGAATTTCTGAACTACAATTTTCATCAGCTAACTGCCCCCCTTAAACGTCCTAATCAATCAAAGCCCTTGATTCTGCTGAGTCCATCAAATGATCGGATTCAACGTAAATTTTGTGCCACATCATAAACGTCAAAACCGTCCACAATTTGCGAGAATTGTCCGCTTTCAAATTCTTATGATCTTCAAGCAGTTTCAAGAAATAATCCTTGCGGAAGTATTGATCCGTCTGTGATTCATTAATGATTTGACGTGCCCAGTCGTACATTTCATCACGCAGCCAAAAACGAATCGGCACGGGGAATCCTAACTTTTTGCGATTCAAAACATGTTCTGGAACGACTCCTTCTGCTGCCTTGCGCAAAATATACTTGGTCGTATTATGAGCAATTCTGAGATCTGCCGGAATATGACTTGCAACCTCAAAGACTTCTTTGTCCAAAAACGGTGTCCTCAATTCAAGACTGTGTGCCAACGTTGTTCTGTCAGCATTGTGCAGCAAGTCACCGTTCAGCCAATGATGCATGTCAACAAACTGCATCCTCGTAATCGGATCATAATTCTTTGAATCTGAATAAAGTTTCGAAGTCATCGTTTCAAACGGATGACTTTCATTATATTCCTTGAAGAACTGCTTTTTTTCGCTTTCATTAAAAATAAACGCATTACCGACATAGCGCTGTTCAAGCGGGGTCGTCCCGCGCAAAATAAAGCTCTTTCCCTTGACTCCGTCCGGTATCAAACGAGCAATCGCGTTCAAACCTTTGTTGATCGGCTTTAAGTAATTAAAAATCTTCAACGATTCAGGTTCGTGATAAATCGTATA